>DATGJK010000140.1:0-11838 GCA_035295245.1 Acidobacteriaceae bacterium | reverse complement strand
AATCAATGGCCGGATCTCCTCGATCCGGCCGTTCCAAAAGGTGTGGATTAGGAAACACTTTGCCTCAACTTAACGGCTTGCGGATCCGCTTCAGCAGCCAACGCTGACACTCTCCTTCATAGCAATTTCAAGGCTGCTGTTCCGTAACTGTCTGCGCTTCATCAGCAGGAAGAACACAGGGACCAGAATCAGAACGTGAATTGTGGAGGTGATCATGCCGCCGACAATGGGTGCAGCAATGGGCTTCATCACGTCCGAGCCGATGCCCGTCTCCCAGAGGATCGGTGCCAGGCTGAGAATGACGGCTGTTACGGTCATGAGCTTGGGGCGAAGACGCTGCACCGCCCCATCAATCGTGGCTTGTTCGATATCCTCATCGTTCAGCGGTGTACCACGAGCCACGCGATGCTCCAGTGCCTCGTGCAGGTAGACAACCATCACAACGCCGGTTTCGACCGCAATGCCGAACAGGGCGATGTAGCCGACCCAGACGGCGACGCTGAAGTTATAGCCAAGAAACCATTGCAGGAGCAGACCGCCGGACATAGCGTAGAAAGTCGGGAAGATCAGAACGGCTGCCTCGGCAGCTGATTTGAAGACGAGGTAGAGCAGGAGAAAGATCACGAAAAAGACGACAGGGAGAATGATCTGAAGACGCTGTCGAGCGCGGATCTGGAATTCATATTCGCCAGCCCACCTCCAGGTGTAGCCAGGAGGCAACGCCAGCTTTTGCTGAAGCAGGCGAGAGGCGCGCCGGACGAAGTCGCCATAGTTGCTGCTCTTCAGCGTTAAGTAGACGTAGCCCGTCAGCGCGCCGTCCTCGTCGCGGATCATCGCAGGACCACGGGAGAAAGATACGCGGGCCACTTCGCCGATCGGAATCTGTTCGCCCGAGGGCGTAGACACCAGCGCCTGCGAGATCGCGGCCGGATTGTCGCGGAAATCGCGCTGGTAGCGGACCGCGATCGGAAAGCGTTGGCGGCCTTCGATGTTTTGCGCAATGTCTGCTCCGCCGATGTCGGACGTGATCGTCCGCTGCACGTCGGCGACGCTCAGGCCATAACGGGCTGCGACCGGGCGGTTCACATCCACATTGAGATAGAACCCCTGGGAAACACGCTCGGCGAACGCCGAACTGGTTTCCGGCATGCCGGAAAGAATGTTCTGGATTCGCGATCCGATCTCCTGGATCTGCCCGAGGTCCGGTCCCTGCACCTTGATCCCGATCGGAGTTTTGATACCCGTCAGTTCCATGTCAAGGCGGTTCTCGACCGGCATGGTCCAGGTGTTCGTGAGGCCGGGAAACTGCAATTTCTGATCCATGGCACTGATGAGCTTCTCGTACGTCATGCCCGATCGCCACTCGGAACGTGGTTTCAGCATGATTGTGGTGTCGTACATATCCAGAGGTGCATTATCCGTCGCCGAATCGGAGCGGCCCACGGTTCCGAAGACCGTGGCCACTTCAGGAAAGGAGCGGATGATCCGGTCCTGCTCCTGCATGAGCGATGCGGCCTGGGGCACCGAAATGCCGGGGAGCGCACTTGGCATGTAAAGTGCCGAGCCTTCATACAGAGCCGGCATGAATTGGCTGCCGAGCCGGAAGTAGAGCGGAATCGTCACAACCAGGAAGGTCAGATTAACTGCCAGAACTATCTTCCAGTGGTGCAGGCACCAGCGCAGCACCGGAAGATAGATAGCCTGAGTGACCCGCGCGGCCGGATTGCGTGACTCGGGGCGCAGTTTGCCGCGCAGGCAGAACGGCATGAGCGCCGGCACCAGCGTGATCGACAGCAGCGAAGAGAAGACCAGGGCCAGGGTCTTGGTCCAGGCAAGAGGCCGAAACATGCGGCCTTCCTGGGCCTCAAGGAGGAAAACAGGCAGGAACGAAACAACGATGATGATCAGCGAATAGAAGAGCGCAGGACCGACTTGCTGGGCCGCGCTTACGAGGATCCGACGCCTCTCGTCTTCTCGCTCGGGACGCTGCTCTGCAAGTTTGCGGTACCCATTCTCGACCATCACAATTGCGGCATCGATGACGACTCCGATAGCCAGCGCCAGGCCGCCCAGTGACATGATGTTCGAGCTGACGTGCAGATACAGCATGGGAATGAACGCCGCCAGCACCGCAATTGGCAAGGTCAGGATCGGTACCAGAGCGGAGCGGAAATGAAAGAGGAAGACGATGCTCACAAAGCTGACGATGATTGCCTCAAGGATGAGGTCCCGCTTCAGCGTGTGAATAGACTCATTGATTAGCCACGAGCGGTCGTACCCGGTAACAATCTGCACGCCGGGCGGCAGCGATGGCGCGATCTCCCGCAGCTTTGCCTTGACGGCATCAATGACATTCAGCGCGTTGCTCCCATCGCGCATCACCACGATGCCGCCCACGGTCTCGCCTTCGCCCTGCCAGTCGGCGGCCCCACGGCGAACGTCCGGACCAAAGGCCACTGTGCCGAGGTCGCGCACCAGTACCGGCGTTCCGTTCCTGGTTGCAACCGGAACACTTTCGAGATCGGAAAGAGAGCGCAGATAGCCAAGTCCGCGAATCATGTATTCGGAGCCGCTCATGTCGAGCACGTCGCCGCCGACTTCGTTCGTGCTCTGCCGCACCCGGTCGATGACCATCGAGGCGGGAATGCCGTAAGAGAAGAGCTTCTGCGGGTCGAGGTTGACCTGGTACTGGCGCACGAATCCGCCGATGCTGGCCACCTCGGCAACGCCCGGCACGGTCCGCAACTGGTAGCGAAGGTACCAGTCCTGGAGCGCCCGCAAATCGGCGAGACTTTTCGTGTGGCTCGGGTCGACGATCGCGTATTCGTACACCCATCCCGCCCCCGTCGCATCGGGGCCAATGGCGGGGTGCACGTCCGCGGGAAGATTGCCGGTGATTTGCTGCAGGTACTCCGTTACCCGGGAACGGGCCCAGTACAGATCGGTGCCGTCCTCAAAGACGACGAAGACGCAGGAGTCGCCGAACATGGTTTGTGCGCGGACGCCTTTTACGCGAGGCGCGGAGAGCAGCGCCGAGACGATCGGATAGGTCACCTGATCCTCGACGATGCTGGGAGGTTCGCCGGCCCACGTCGTGTGGATGATCACCTGCACGTCGCTGATGTCAGGCAACGCGTCAAGGGCGACCCGCTGCATCGACCAGAAGCCCGCGACCGCAAGCAGGATCGCGCCGGTAAATACGAGGAAGGGATTGCGGCTGCACCACGCAATGATTCTCGCGATCATCACATCCCCCCTGCAGCGCTCATGCTCAGTTGTTTCGTCGCGATGGTTTGCCCGGCGCGAGTGACCGTGATGCTTACCTGCCAGGTACCTCCGGATCCAAGTTGCAGCGCTCCGGAGTAGACACCCTGTCCTTTGTCGGGCAGAGTGGCTGCGGTCCGCATCGCACCCATGCCCATGGCGGGCATCGCCGGCATCGAGAAGGTGACCGCGACCTGCGCTCCGCTGACCGGTTGGCCGTCGGGGGCGGTCAGCCGCACCTCGACGGTGTTCTCGCCCTTGCGCGGCGGAGAGGGGTCGCTGCTGAACGCGATGTGAATGGATTGAGGCGTTGCTGCACTCGCCGAGGGCGTCGGGAGCTGCGACTGCGGTGAATAGGTCGCGAGCACTGACTGCAGCTGTGCTTCGGAGTCGACGAGAAAGTTCGCCGAGCTGACGATGCGATCGCCGGGCTTAAGGCCTTTCAGGACCACAACAGAATCGTCGAGCTGCGGACCTGTCTGAAGTTCGCGCGGCTCGAGATTGCCCTTGCCATGATCGATAAAAGCAATCTGGCGGGTGCCAGCCTGCAGAACGCCCGATGTGGGAATCACAATTTGGCGCCCCAGGGAAATCGCTATCTTCACCGTGACGTACATGCCCGGTTTGAGCACGAGCCCAGGATTGTCGAAGACAAGCCGGACGCGCACGGTGCGCGTCGCCAGATCGACGTTGGGCAGGATCTGATCGATGCGGCCGCGGAACGCGCTCCCCGGGTAAGCATCAACGGTCACCTGCGCCGGGTCGCCGGGCCTTAGCCGGCCTACGTCGTTCTGAAAGACATTCGCGTAGACCCAAACGGTCGACAGATTGGCAATCGTATAGAGTTTGGTGTCCGGCTGAACGTAGGCATTCGGCAGCGCATTGCGCTCCAGGATGTAGCCGGACGCCGGAGACTCGACTGTAATCTCACGCTGAACCGCTCCACTCCGTTCGAGTGCGGCGATCTCGGAGGCAGAAACATCGAATTGCCGCAGCCGCTCTTGTGCCGCCTGCAACAGCCAGCCGCTCTCCTGCGTGGCCATTCCGTTCAGGCCCGATAACAGGGCTTCCTGATTCTGCTTGGCGAGGAGGTACTCCTGCTCGGTACTCACTAGGTCGGGGCTGTAGATTGTAAACAACCGCTGTCCCTTCCGGACGTACTGCCAAGTGGCATTCGCGAAGACGTTCTGAATCCAGCCCGGGAAACGCGTCTGCACGTATGCCAGGCGTTGTTCGTCCACATCGACGTTACCGGGCACCTGCAGCACATCCCTGACGTCTTTCACCTGGGCTACGGCAGTGGTAACGCCGATCTGCTGCAGGCGCTCGGGTGCAATCTGCACCGGCACGAGGGCGGGCTCGCTGGTGGCCGCCGTTTGGTTTGCGACGGGCTGCTGTCCGTTGGGAGGTCCCTGTGCCACGACCGGATCGGTCTGCTGCTTCGGCGCAGCCGCTTCTGTCCGCTCGTGAACATACTGATACGCCAGCGCACCTGCAAGCCCCAGGCAGAGAACCAAAGCGAGGATAAAGGGTATGCGATAGGTTCGGTGGCTCATTGTTTCTCCTTCACTTCTGCCTCAGGCCGCGTCAGATCGACAGGGCGGCCAACGGCAAGCTCGAGATCGGCCAATCTGTTGTTGAAGTCAGCCAGCGCCTGAATGCGGTTCAGGTCCATGTCGATGACTGCCATCTGACTATCCAGCAGATTGAGAAAATCCGTCTGGTTGTTCTCGTACGCAATGATCGCCGCGTGCAGAGTCGCCTCAGCCTGAGGTCGAAGCGAGTTCTGATACAGCGCCGCGAATCTCTGAGCAGCTTCGGCTTCAGCCAGAGCTTCCCTGATCTGCCCGAATGCCTCGGTACGCAGCGCGACCAGCTCAGCATCCTGCTCCGTTACCGCTGCTTTTGCTTCGCCAAGTTCTGCATCGTGTTTGCGGTGATCTAGCCACGGCAGTGTCATCGAACCCTCGACCATGTAGGTGTTGCGCATCGCATTGGTCGGCGGCATCAGCATGTACCCAGCCGAAACGCTGAAGTCCGGAACATAGGCCTTCTTTGCGAGCGCCTCTTGCCGCCGGCTCTTTTCCGCTGAGGCTGCGGCTTCCAGGAGATCGGGGCGAGCCTGCAGCGCCTGCTGTTCAAGACTCGAGGCAGAGGGCAGAGCCGCCAGCACGCCATAGTCGCCGTGGATTTGAATCGGCGTATCAGGGTCACGTCCGAGCAGCGTATTCAGTCGCACACGAGCCACTTCAGCGTCGCGTTCGAACCGGATCATGTGCTCGCCGAGCTTTGCCATTTCAAGCTGAGCGCGGATCGTGTCCTGCTGCGGGATCTTTCCCGACGTGTAGCGGATGCGGGCCGCCTCGATCGCTTCGCGGGCAATGCCCACGTGCTCGTCATGGATTCTCAACTCGTCCTGCGCTTCAAGCAGATCGAAGAAAGCCTTGCGCGCCTGAACCCGAACGCGCAGTCTGGCGGCTGCGACTTCGTCTTTGGCGACGCTGACATCGGAGTGCGCGACACTCGTGCGCAGTCCGCGCTTGCCTGGCCCGGGCAGCGCCTGCGTCATCATGAACATGTTCTGCGCCTGGTTGTAATTCCAGGGCTGCCTGAGCGGTACGCCCCAGCCGCGATACATCGCTTCCGGATCCTCGAGCGCACCCGCCGCGGGCACGGCTGCCTCAGCCATCGCAACTCTTCTCGCCGCCACAGCGATCTCAGGATTGCGAGCCAGCGCAATCCGCTCCACGTCATCAAGCGTCAGCGCGGTGGCTGCAGCTTCTGGCTGGCTTTGCTTCGCGGCCAGGGCCTCAATGTCAGGCAGCACGTCGGCCTTGTTCGCAGCCTGTGCTTCAACGACGGCACACGGCAGGCAGACCAACGGCAAAAGCAGTACAGCAAGGACTCTCATCGTTCCCTCGCGCAAATGTGAATGGCAACACGCGACGGTGCATCCGCTGGCGGACACACGACGGCTCAGCGAGCGAGGAAACGAGAGCTAGATACGGAGAATGGAGTGCGTCGCAGATGAAATGCGGGGCGGAGAGTCCGCAGCAAAAGGCGAGCATGAGAGCCGTACTTCCGGCTCAACTGAAGCTACCATCATGACCGGAGCTGCGGTAACGTTTGCGAGATGAGTTGCTGTCGCCACGTGAGCCGGCAGAATAGGGTCGGGCGATTGTTGGACTATGCAGCAGTCGCTCTTCGTCATTGCCGGCGAACTGCAATCCTCAGTGATGCCCTGGCAGCAGGAATGCGACGCCGGACCGGACAGGCAGGCAAACGCCGGCATCGCAGCCCAAAAGACCACGATCGCCAGCAAACCTAGTCCGTATCTCCTGCCCATGTGCATCGTTTATGAGTCCCTTACCAACAGCATCCCTCCGAGTCGATGTTCGCCTCAGTGATTCGAATCACATCAACCCTTCCCCTATGTTAGCCGCATAGTTCTGTTTCCTAATCCACACCTTTTGGAACGGCCGGATCGAGGAGATCCGGCCATTGATTTTGTGGGGCTTACCGGGGGCATTTTCGAAGGCCTTTTGAAACAGGGTCGGATCAGGCTGCCGATGGGCGTTGTGGCTGTTCGTGAAGCACGCGGTGGACGGTGGCTCGGGAGACCGAGTAGGCCCTGGCCAGCTGTCCGAGGCTCTGGCCGCGCTGGCGGTCCCGGATGATCGCAGCGCGATCGAGCGCGAGCGACGGCCGGCCGATGGAACGGCCTTCGAGGCGGGCGCGCCGCATGCCGGCGCGCACCCGCTCGACGATCAGGTTGCGCTCGAGCTCGGCGATGGCGCCGATGATTACCACGATCGCCCGACCCAGCGGGCCTCCCGTATCGATCTGCTCGCGGAAGCTGACGAACTCGATGTTCAGCCGGTTCAGTTCGTCGAGGACTTCGAGGAAGTGGCGCGTCGATCGGGCGATGCGGTCGCAGGCCCAGACCAGCACGACGTCGAAACGGCCGCGGCGGGCTTCCTTCATCATCTGGTCGAGCCCCGGCCGGCGGGCCTTCGCCCCGGAGATGCGGTCGGTGTATTCGGCGACGATCTCGAAGCCGCGCTGGGCGGCGAGCTGGCGCAGGTCAAGGAGCTGCGTCTCCGGGTGCTGATCGACGGTTGAGACCCGCAGGTAGAGAGCGGCGCGCTTCATAAGGATCACCAGGATAGCATAGCTATCTCAGATAGTTCCGCTGGGCTGAAGTTATTCCGGTGTGTCTCAGCCGTCTTCACCGACATGCCCAGCTGACTTGCAATCTCCTTCATGCAAAGCCCCTGGGCATACAGGCAGAACACCGCCTTCTCCCGCGGCGTCAGCTGATCCATCGGTGTTTCAATCGGCTGCGTTCCGAAATAGATCTCTTCCCGCAGAACCGGCGACACGAAGTAGGAACCGCTCAGCGCCGTGCGAACGGCGTAGTCCAGCTCCTCCGGGCTGTCGCCCTTCAGTACGAATGCATTGACGCGGTGTTGTCTTGCTCGGAGAGCCAGCGGCCGATGAGCGCGGCCGGTAAGGATGATGAAGCGGGTGGAAGGACAGAGTTTGCGGATTTCGTCAACGGCAGAAAAGGTGTCCAGACCAGGCATCATAAGGTCGAGAACAACCAGAGAGGGCCGCCGCGTGCGACAGAGTTCGATGGCGCCTTGCGCATCGGATGCCTGAAGGACGTCGAGCTTGTACCGTACCTTCAGAGCCTCTGCCACCGCGGCGCGGACGATGGGTTCCTCGTCAGCGAGACCTGGTCCCTTCCTGGCCGGGCACATAATTTTCGCGCACGCGGGCGGGGGAGCCGGCACCGCGGCCGTCGCGGCGCGGGCTCGCCCGGCCAGCCGATTCTCCCGGCACCCGCTGTCCCGGGACTGGTTCTCCCGCCATGCGCAGTCCGGCCGATGTGCTGCCCGCCTGTTCCCGGCATGCTGTTCTGCCGCTCTGTTCTCTGCGCCCGGGGCCATCATCACCATCATCCGCGATCGGTCCTGGCCTGATCCGCTGATCGGTTTTGTCCCGGCAGTGGGGAGCCACAGGAGAGAGAGAGAGAGAGAGAGAGAGACAACTCCGGGTTCTCTCTCCTGCTTGTCGTGCACAGAGGACAGAGGTCAGGATCAGAGCCGGCCTTCTCGCCAGTCGGAGCTGCCCCTTCCTCACTGCCCCGGATCCCTGTTTTCAGCCGCCCCGGCGCTGCAGCGTTCGCGCCGCCGCAGCGCCCGTTACTACATAGTTACCCTTCGGCCCAAAACCACACCCATCCGCTCCCGTCTCCCCGGGGAAATTCATGCAGGACCTCCTGCATGAATTTCGGGAGAAGGCGGAGAATTCATGATTTCTCCATCGTGTATCGCTATTCAGGTGTTGATTTTCTCGTTAACCCCACCCCATTTCCCCTCCAGCACGCCCTCTCCAGCCCCTCCCCGCACTGTTTACCACTTCATTACAATTCGCGAACCGAAAGGCCACACCTGCTTGCCGCGTCAGACGCGAGTTTCAACCTGCGACGCCACAGGTCTTTTACCTGCGAGCGAGATTCCTGCAGGCTGGATCGGATGAGTTGCCGACCGTCTGCCTGGAAAACTAACCCGCTTTGAACGCGCTCAGAAGCGCGTCCTGCGGTGCCGGAACAGCCGAGAACTCGGACCGTCGCGCCGATCGATGATGCCGCGCGAGGGAGATGATTGAGCTCTGTTTCGTAACAACGCAGAACGGCCGCTACCTCTGCGACCATTCGCAGCATTCCCGCCAGATGAACCGCAGATTACAAATTGATTTTGATTTGCGAATTACCTGCAGGCCGGAAAGGGTGCAGCTAGCAGCATCGGCAAAGCGATTTTCCCGTGACATTCAGTGCTTCACGCGAGCGAACTCGCGCGAAAGCCTGCATCCGGCGGAGGTAACCAGACCCGGCACTGTGATTTCCATCACATCCGCCGGTGATTAACCCTGCTGAGATGTGCGTCACGCAGCATTCCCGGTCTGCACTGCAGCGAGGCAGAGCGAACAGAACGCTGTCGCTATTCGTAACCACGGCTATTACAGGTAGGTATCCCCGGGTAGTTCTGGGATAAAGCTGACACCACAACGAACTCGATCGAGAGGGCGTGCGGGATTCGTGTACGCCAGCAGGAATCAAGGAGAAGCTATGAGATTCGGCATTTTGGCAGTAGTGGGAGCGCTGGCACTGGCAGTCAGCGCTCAGGCAGGCACTCTTCACGGCAAGGTCTCCGGCGGCAAGGGTGAGTCCGTTGTCTACCTGCAGGCAAGCGGAAACAGCTTTCCCGCATCCAGCGAACACCCCGTCATGAATCAGAAGGGGCTCATGTTCGAACCGCACATTCTGGTGGTGCAACAGGGGACGACCGTGCAGTTCCTGAACAGCGATACGGTGGCGCACAACGTCTTCTGGCCCTCGATCGGCGGCGACAAGAAGCTGGGGCACAACATGGGAACGTGGCCGCAGGGGGAGAAGCGCAGCTTCACCTTCACCAACCCCGGCGTGGTGCCGCTGCTCTGCAACGTGCACCCCGACATGGCCGGATACATCGTCGTTTCGCCTTCACCGTATTTCGCGAAGACCGACAGCGCAGGCAATTACGAGATCAAAAACGTTCCCGATGGCACGTACACGCTGACGGCGTGGCACGAGGGGATGAAGCCGCACACGGCGCAGGTAACGGTCTCCGGCGATACGAAGTCGGACGCAACGGTTACGAAATAGGACACGCACGTGGACTGAACCGAGGCCGTCATGCAGAAGCGCTTCGAAAACAAACGGGTGGATGCCGCGTGGCTGAACAGCAACTTCCCGTGCATGATGGCCTGCCCTGCGCACACGAACGCCGGCCGCTACGTGGCGCTTATTGCCGAGGGGCGCTACGAAGAGGCGTACCGCTTCGCACGCGACCCCAACCCGCTGGCCAGCATTTGCGGGCGGGTCTGCGCGCATCCATGCGAAACGGCCTGCCGGCGCGGAGCAATCGATCAGCCGATTGCCATCCGCGCGCTGAAGCGCTTTCTCACCGAGCGCCATGGACCCGAATCGAAGCGGCCCCTCGATATCAACGCTGGGCGCGCGCAGCAGAAGCTTCCTTTCAAAGTTGCCGTTGTCGGCGCCGGACCTGTGGGGCTCTCCGCCGCGCACGATCTTGCGTTGATGGGCTATTCCGTAACGATCTTTGAAGCGGCTCCCGTTGCCGGCGGCATGTTGTATCTCGGAGTTCCTGAATACCGTCTGCCGCGGGATGTAGTCGAAGCGCAGGTACGCGAGATTCTTGCAACCGGCGACATCACGCTGAAGCTGAACAGCAAGGCGGGGCGGGATTTTACGATTTCCGACCTGCGGCGGCAGGGCTTCGACGCGGTTCTGCTGGCGATCGGCGCCCACAGCAGCCGCGATCTTGCGATTCCCGGCGTGGACCTGGACGGGGTGCACAAGGGCATCGACTTCCTGCTCAACGTCAATCTGGGATACCAGTTCACGATCGGCAAGAAGGTGATCGTCATCGGCGGCGGCAATGTCGCTATGGATGTGGCGCGGTCAGCGGCACGTGAAGTGATCCGCCGGCATGTCGAGGGCGTCGAACATCAGGAGCCCTCCCAGGAAAACGTCGAGGCGGTAGCCACGCGCGAAATGATGGATGTCTCGCTTTCGGCGCTGCGTCTGGGCGCACGCGAGGTGCACCTGGTGTGCCTCGAAAGCCGCAAGGAAATGCCGGCAGCACTCGAGGAGATCGCGGAAGCGGAAGAAGAAGGGATCATGCTGCATCCCGGCCTCGGGCCGAAGCGTTTCGTCGGCGAGCGCGGCAGAGTGACCGGGCTCGAAGTGCTGAAGACGAAGCGCGTATTCGATGAGAATGGCCGGTTTAATCCGTCGTTCTATGAGGGCAGTGAGGAAGTTCTGGATTGCGACACGGTGATCATGGCCATCGGCCAGGCGCCCAGGCTCGACTTCCTCAAATCGGAAGACGGCGTCGAGATTTCCCGCCGCGGCCTGATCGCCGTCAATCCCGCCAACCTGATGACCTCCGCCGAGGGTGTGTTTGCCGGCGGAGACTGCGTTTTCGGGCCGCGCCTGATCATCGACAGCGTCGCTGACGGAAAGCGCGCGGCGGTTGGCATCGATGAGTTTCTGCGCGGCAGAAGCCATCCGGAGCCAGCGATTGAGGTCGAGGTTCTCGAGCGCCACAGCATGCCGAGCTACCTGCTGGATCTGATCCGGCAACCGATTCCGACCGTGCCGCTGGAACGCCGCACCGGAACCACCGAAGTGGAACTGGTGCTGGATGAGGAGAGCGCGCAGTTGGAAGCGCAGCGCTGCCTGCATTGCTGGGTCAACACGGTATTCGAAGGCAACCTCGAGGACGGCAGCCTCTGCATTCTGTGCGGCGGCTGCGTCGATGTATGTCCTGAGAACTGCCTGGAGCTGGTGAGTCTTGACCGTTTCCAGTTCGAGCCGGAGGTCGTGGATCAGCTGGTGGAGCAGGAAGCTCTGCTGAACGTAGAACTCGACGAGATCAAGGCGGAAGACCTGGGGGTCATATCCGGCTCGGTGATGCTGAAGGACGAGACGCGCTGCATCCGCTG
>DATGJK010000139.1:0-3306 GCA_035295245.1 Acidobacteriaceae bacterium | reverse complement strand
ACCGGCAATAATTCGTGGGCTTCGTCCAGGGTAAAGGTCCGTTCTGACATAGGGTGATTTGACTCGTGCCTGGGGTGGCTAAAACTACTCACATTTTATACGAGAAGAAGTTGTGCGTGGTAGCTCGTAATTAGCTCGCGGCTGCCGCCGGCTTTCTGGCTTGTGCCACGTCTGCCGCAACCGTGGCGACAGCCGAAACCACAACCGCGGGTCACTTTTCGAGGTCTATCAGCACCAGATCTGAGTTCTCCCGCAAGCGGTCAAAAACGATGTGTTTTCCATCCGGTGTGATATCGAATGCCCGCATCGCAGAGGGGTCGTGCAACTGCGTCAGGGGCCGGGTTTTCTTCGAGGCGACATCGAGCAGCCAGAAGTCCTGCGCGGCGGATCTGCCCTGCATGTAAACCAGACCCTTTCCACTGGGGAGAAAGCGTGCGCGTACGCCGTCGCGACGCACCCGAATGGCTGGAAATGCAACTGCGGTGCCATCCGGGCGTACCGCCAGCAGTGGCGCGTCAGGTCCGACATTGGCTCCGGTGTAAACAATCAGGCTTCCATCCGGCGACCAAACGGGATTGAAAGCCTGCCCGGTCAGGATTTGGGTTGGCGAGCCGCCGGCGACGGGTATCTTGAACAATCCAAGCCCATGCTCCCCCCGCCCGCCAGTCACTATCCATTTGCCGTCAGGCGACCAGGCAGCAGTGCCTTGCACTTCAATTCCCCCGCCAATGCTGTGCAGGTCAGAACCGTCGGCCGTCATCAAGCGCAGCCGCAGCTTGCCATCGGTTCGCAAGGCAATCGCCACCTGACTGGCATCTGGAGAAATCGCCGCCGCTTCGAACAAGGGGCCGTCCGCCCCCTTCCAGATCTCGATTGCTTGCCGCTGGTCATAGCGCCATAAGCCGTCGCCGGCGCCGTGCGACGAAAGATAGAAGAGCAATGGTCCCGCGAAGCGCGGCGCCAGGGCCCGAACCGTCGGCAGCGGGAAGCGTGTGACCTCGCCCTCACCGGAGGGATGATCGGCAATCGGAACGCTCCAGAGATTGGCCGACGGGTTCGCGACCGTGGCCACAAGGCGCCGTCCATTGGCACTTGCCGCGACAGAGGTGTACTGCTCCAGGCCAAAGCTTACCCGCCTTGTGCTTTTGTCGTCCGGGTTCAATGCCCACAACCATGGTCCGGAGCCGTCCTCGTCACGAGCGACGTAGAGGACGGTATCGGATCCGATGGGCGCAGGGTACGCGAGCCAGGTGTTTTGAGTGGTCAAGCGCTCAGGTTTCCCGCCGGAGGGAGAAATCCGCCACAGGTCGAAGTTTGCGGCGACGGGATTACCCCGCGCGAAGTAAATCCAGCGGCCGTCAGGCGACCACACCGGCCAGTGATTGTGCATTCCAGGATCCGCATTCAGGAAAAGCAGGTGCGGGTTCCCTCCAGTGCGGTCGGCAACATACAGGGGATCGCCCGGATCGGAAGTGTGGTAGACCAGTTGGCTGCCATCCGGCGACCACGCCGCGTTGACCGGCGGCCTGCCGCCGGGGCCCCTGGCCAGAAAAGTGCGCGGCTCTCCACCCATCAACGGGGCCAGGCGCAGCGGAGTTGTCGGATTGGCATCATGAATCCAGAGTTGCGAGCCACCATTGGCGAAGCCCACAACCGGCAGCTCGAAATCCAGGTTCGCCTCCTGGCCATGGGTCAGGTTAACGAACTCACCCGCGCCTATCTCCGCGAGCCAGATGTCGAACGGGCCGTCGCGATCTGACACAAAAGCTACAAACTTTCCATCGGGCGAGATAGCGGCATCGCGCTCCAGTCCCTCCCAGTCGGTAAGGCGGGTGAAATGCGCGCTGGCGAGCGGATTCTCCGGAACATTGTGCGGCCGGATAAGCCAGCCCGCGGCAACCGCAAGAAGAAGGAGAAGGCCGGCGGCCAGCCATTCTAGAAATGAAAAACGGCGAAGCGCCGCCTCTTTCTTCGACTCTGCTATCGCCGGTGTGCCCGCCTCTTCCAGATCGAGCAGCGCGTCTCCCATGTCGTGAAGCCGCCGCCGCGCGTCCTTTTCCAGGCACCGCCGCAACAGCCGAATCACTGGAGTCGGCAAATCAGCAGGCAGGGCTCCCCAGTCTGGAGGGCGCTGCAGGACGTTGGCCATTATGTCTGTCCTGGTATCGCCCACGAATGGCTTTCGGCCGGCAAGCATTTCATAAAGTACGCAGCCGAACGCCCATACGTCGGCGCGCTTATCCACCGGCAGTCCGCGCGCCTGTTCGGGACTCATATAGGAGACGGTGCCCACAACGACGCCCGGGCAGGTATCTAAGGTGAGGGTGGGGGAATGAGCAAGATCCTTGGCCCCGGCTCCGTCCGCCACCGCCTTGGCAAGGCCGAAGTCGAGGATCTTCACCGTCCCGTCCGGAGTAATCTTAATGTTTCCTGGTTTGAAATCCCGGTGCACGATGCCCCGGTCGTGCGGCGCTTCGAGCGCATCGGCAAGTTGCTTGGCGATGGGCAGCGCCTCCTCAAGCGGCATTCCCGGCCCGTCCGGAGCCGTGCCTGATACTTCCATCATCTTTTCCGCGAGGGTGGGGCCCTCGACCAACTCCATAATGAGGGCATAGGTTCCGGCGGAGTCCTCAAATCCATGGACATGAGCGATGTGAGGATGATTCAGCGCGGCGAGTAGCTGTGCTTCCCGCCGGAAACGCGCCAGGCACTCGTGATCTCTGGCCAGGAGGTCAGGAAGGATTTTGATGGCAATGTCACGATTCAGCTTGAGATCGCGGGCGCGGTACACCTCTCCCATTCCGCCCGCGCCCAGTGGCGCGATAACTTCATATGGCCCGAGTTTCGTTCCCGGAGCCAACGCCATAATTGGAAAGGATTATACCGTCTGATCGCAAGCTCGTTGTTCCTCTCTTGAATAACGGGCGACCTGAGCCCATTGGAGACCTCGAGAGCGTCCGCGGTCGAAGGAGCAGGCATCAATCGGCGGCGGAGCCACTGACATTATGGACGATTCCCCCGGGCGGCGCGCCGGCGGTAAGCATTCAGAATGTCGGGCAGGGCCACAACGCCCTGCAACTGGGCGGGGTCGGCGCGATGCACCACCGGCAGGAGCGGCCAGTCATAGATGTGGCGCAAGGCGGTGTCCAGCGGATGGTCGGGATGGAGCAGCGGCGCCAGGCTGTTCTCCGCTCCCACGGTCTTCAGCGGCAACTCGGCGTCACCCTGGTCCGCCATCTCCGCCAGTTTCTTGCGCGTGACTCCCCGCCACGTTCCGTCGGGCAAGCGGAACAGCAGGAGTGGTTC
>DATGJK010000138.1:0-6717 GCA_035295245.1 Acidobacteriaceae bacterium | reverse complement strand
CCTCCGCCGGTACTGCTATTTCGTCGCTTCTGTTGTGGGGCTCGTCTGCATCCGCATCTTCGGCTACAGCGACCCTCGCGCCGAGCAGCTTGCTGAGGAGACCGGCCTCGCCTTCCAGCTCACAAATATCCTTCGCGACGTGAAAGAAGATGCTGAGCGCGGCCGCATGTACCTGCCGCTGCAAGAGCTGGATCGGTATGGCGTTCGCATTGAAGAGCTCGCGTCCATCCGCGACGGCAGCCATCTCCGTCTGAACCAGCGTGAATTGCTGGAGAGCCTGGCCACACGTGCAGAAGAGTACTACCGGTCCGGATTCGAACTGCTGCCGCTGATCTCTGCCGATGCGCGCCCGGCGCTTTGGGTCCTGGTGACGATCTACCACCGGCTGTTGCGCCGGATCGAGCGCCGTAACTTCGATGTCTTCACGCAACGCGTTTCCGTGCCCGTTCTCACCCGGCTCAGCATTCTGCTGCGTGGACTCGTTCGCGTTTTCTGGAATCGTCTGTTCCGGCGGGGTGCAATTCGATGAGCCCGGAACCGCGCACGGTAACGATCGTCGGGGGAGGCATTGCAGGCATTGCGTCGGCCTGTGCGCTCGCGGATGCGGGATACCGCGTTCGACTGCTCGAACGTCGCCCGTACCTCGGCGGACGCGCCTCGTCCTACGAGCACCCCGGCACCGGGGAGATCATCGACAACTGCCAGCATGTGCTCATCGGCCGATGCACGGCGCTGCTCGACCTCTACCGGCGACTCGGAGTACAGGAGCGCATTCGCTGGTACGACCGCTTCACGTTCCTCACCCCGGGGGGCAAGGCCACCATTATCGGGCCCGGCCGGCTGCCCGCCCCGTTCCATTCCTCGCTGTCGTTTTTGCGGGCGCCGGCATTCTCCCTGCGCGACAAGCTTGCCATCGCGCGCGGCCTGTCCCACTTTCTGCGCGGCCTTCCGCCCGACACTCCGGAGAATTTCGCCGCGTGGCTGCATCGTCATGGCCAGACACAGCGCGCCATCGACCGCTTCTGGAAGCCCGTCCTCGTGAGCGCTCTCAATGAAGACCTCGACCGCATCTCCGTCCATTACGCGGCCAAAGTTTTCCGCGAATCCTTTCTGCTTTCTCCTGAAAGCGGTCGCATGGGCATTCCCTCCATTCCTCTCAGCGAGCTTTATAACCAGGCGATTGAGTACATCCGCCAACGCGGTGGAGAAGTTTGCCTGCGCACCAGTGTCGACGGAATCCGCCCCGCGGGGGACGGATGGGAAGTGAACGCTTCCAGCCGAATCTGTTCTTCTGACGGTGTGGTCATCGCCCTGTCCTTCGAAGCCATGGCCGCGCTGCTGCCCTCGCTGCCGAAGAACGAACGCAGCGCTGAGCTGGCCGCGCAACTCAGCCAATTCGAGCACTCGCCCATCACGGGCATTCACCTGTGGCTCGACCGCGAAATTACCACCCTCGACCACGCGGTCTTGCTGGACACCACCATCCAGTGGATGTTCAACAAGTCGCGCCTGCAGCCGGCACATCGCGAAACCGAAGGAAGCTACCTGGAACTCGTGGTCAGCGCCTCCAGGACTCTCGTTCCCATGGCCCGCCAGGAGATCATCGACCTGGCGATGCGCGAACTGGCCCTGTTCTTCCCCCAGGTCTCATCAGCTCGCCTTCTCAAGGCCGCCGTCGTGAAGGAGGTGCGCGCCACCTATTCCATCCTCCCCCAGCTTGACCGCATCCGCCCGTCCGCCACCAGCCCCTGGGCGGGCATTTTCCTCGCCGGCGACTGGACCGCGAGCGGCTGGCCGGCAACTATGGAGGGCGCTGCCCGAAGCGGATACCGGGCCGCCGAAGCTCTCGCCCATGCCTTTGGTAACCCCTCTGCTTTCAGCGTTCCGGAGCTCCGCGCCACGGGGCTCATGCGCTTTGTTTCCAAATAGTTACCAAGGTGCCATGCTGATTCGAAAGACTCCCCTTACCGAAGTTCCTTCCCCTTTTTTGTGACCAAATGGATGCTTCCCTTTTGTCAAAAATTTGCGATTATGATGGTGCCTTCCAGCACATGAAGCAAACCTGACGAATCGGTCAGGGTTCTAAATAGGTGGAGTCTGGAAAAGGGGCCTGATGTCTATGCATGTCCTTCTGGAGCATCTGTCGGGAATCAGCAGCTACCTGCCGGCCGTGCTCATCACGCTGGGTGTGGCCACGCTGGTTGGTTGCGCGATCGGCTGCGTCTGCACACCGTGCGAGGAAAAGGACGATCTCTTCCACCGCGAAGTGTACTGATCCCTTTGTACAGTCCTATCCTCTCAGCGCCTGGGAAATTTTCTGTCCATTGGGGGATCCGAGTCCTGTGCACGCGTCCCATCCCGGACCCGCTGAATACGCCCCGTTGTTGCCCTGCGTGATGTCGCGGAAGTCCGCTGCATTGGCGTAAAGCGCTGGGTTCACAAAACCGACCGCCGTTCCCTTCTGCTGATTCACGAGCGCGATCAGCGCCGCCCACAGCGGAGCGACCGCGCTTGTGCCGCCCACGACCTGCTGCTGCCCGTCGACGAGGATGTTGTATCCCGTCTCGGGTGCGGCATCGCCCGCCACATCAGGCACGCCACGTCCCTGTCCTGAAAATCCCCGGATCCCCTGCTGCCATGCCGGAACCGGGAAGGCCGTGCTGTATCCGCCGCCCGTCGCGCCGCCCTGACTGCCATCGTTCCACACCACCTCGCTCGTGATGCTCGAGCCCGATCCTGCCAGCTTCGTGCCGCCGCATGCCAGCACGTGCGGGCTCGATGCAGGAAAATCCACATTGTTGCCGCTGGCGCCGTCCGATGAGCCGTTATCGCCGCATGCGACTGTAATCGTCACACCCAGCGCCGCCGCCGACTGGCACGCGTTATCGAGCGCCGTTCGCGACGATGCAGCCCAGCTCGACTCCGGACCGCCCCAGCTGATCGACACCACCGACGGCTTATTCGCCGTGTCGTGCACGGCAGTGGTGATCGCATCGATGAACCCCTGATCCGTGTTCGGCGCGAAATACACCGCGATCTTCGCTCCGTTCGCAATCGCACCCGCCACCTGAATGTCCAGCTCGACTTCCCCGTCGGCTCCGTTCGGATCCCCCGGCGCATTCGTCCCGCCGTCTACGGAGATTGCCGTCACGGTCGGCGTAGCGAGTCCCAGCCCCTGGAAATACGTGTCCAGATCGTTCGCATCGTAACCGCCGCCCAGTTCGATGATCCCAATCGTCTCTCCCGTGCCATTCACGCCCGTCGGGTAGTTATACAGTTGTGCAACCTGCGGCGGATTGAACGGTTGCGCCTGCGCCTGCTGGGCTGGGTTGAGTACGCGAAACTGCGCGTGCGCCACGGGGCGCGCATCCAGCCCAAGCACGGCCTCGACGCGGCCCGCATGTTCTTCCGGCATGGAAATCTGCCCCGTGAAAGTCTGGAATCGCCGTCGCGTCCTGGGCTCTTCGTAATCGTGCAGCTCGACGCCAAACGCGCGCTGCATGGCCTGCACAGTTCCGCGCAGAACCAGCGTCCGTCGGGAGAGACTCGACGCCGATTCGTCAACGCTGAGGCTATGACGATGGGCGAAGCTACGGAGCGCCTCAAAATCGGTCGGATCGGCCGCGTACTGCTGGTCAAACTCCTCAGGTGACAGAATCCTGCCGCGCAGCGCGCCAAGGTCGAGCGGGTTTCTCCGCCTCGCGATCACCGAAACCGTGATCACGCGCTGCGCATCCGCTGCGGAAAGATGGGTGGCATTGGCTGGAGCCGGCCGTTCCGACCGGGGCAGGACGAGGCGCTTCTGGGGGGAGTTACTCATGCGTTATCTCCAAAGCGATGTCCGACCATCCTAACCCAGGTCAGGCCGGCGCACACGCGGCCGGGACGTGGCAGCAGCACTTCGGTGTTGTCACGCTTTCCGCACCGGCCCAGCTTATTGATAACCTGAATCTGGACCTCCCATGCGCTACCTTCCCAAATCGCCTGCCGAACGCGCCGCTATGCTGCGCGACATCGGCTTCTCCTCCATTGATGAGCTTTTCTCCATCATTCCCGAGGAATACCGCCTCACCCGCGACCTGAAAATCCCGCGCCAGATGGGTGAATCGGAGATCGTCGACCACTTCAAAGCCGCCGCCGCGCAAAACGCCAATGGCTACGCCAGTTTCCTCGGCGCCGGCGTGTATCGGCACTACCGGCCCGTGGTGATCGACACCATCGTTCAGCGCGGCGAGTTCCTCACCTCCTACACGCCGTATCAAGCCGAGATCACGCAGGGCACCCTGCAGGCCATCTTCGAATTCCAGACCATGATCTGCGAGCTCACCGGCATGGATATCGCCAATGCATCCATGTACGACGGCTCGACCGCCGCAGCCGAAGCGGTGATGATGGCCCTGCGCGTCACCGGCCGCGATGGTGTGCTCGTCGCGCGCAGCGTCCATCCCGAATACCGCGAAGTGATGCACACCTACGCGCAGCACCGCGAAGAGATCACCGGCGAGCCATCGCGCGAAATCGGCTTCGACGCGGAAGGATCCAAAAACAGCGGCCGCATCGACCTCGCCGCTCTCGAGCAGGCCGTGACCGACCAGACCGCCTGCGTCCTCGTCCAGTCGCCCAACTTTTTCGGCGTAATCGAGGACATTCCAGCCATCGCTGACATCGTCCACAAAAAAGGCGCGCTGCTCATCGTGTCGATCGCCGAAGCCATCTCGCTCGGCATTGTTCGCGCGCCTGTCGAGGCAGACATCGTGGCCATGGAAGCGCAGTCGTACGGTGTCGCGCCGAGTTACGGCGGACCGTTTTGCGGCGTCATCGCGGCGAAGGAAAAACACATGCGCCAGATGCCTGGCCGCCTCGTCGGCGAAACGCGGGACAAGCACGGCCGCCGCGGTTTCGTGCTTACCCTTTCCACCCGCGAGCAGCACATCCGCCGTGAGAGGGCGACCTCGAACATCTGCACCAATCAGGCGCTGGTCGCGCTCATGGCCACGGTGTACATGACCATCTACGGCAAAGAGGGCATGCGCGAACTCGCCGTCCAGAACCTCGCCAAGGCCGACTACGCTGCCAGGACACTCAACGCGAACGGCAGTCTGCTCTTCCAGGGCTCGCCGCGTTTCAACGAGTTCGTGCTTGCGACGGAAGAAGACCCGGAGCAGCTGAATGCGCGTCTGCTCGAGCAGAAGATCATCGGCGGTCTGCCGCTGCGCCGCTGGTACCCGGAACTCGCTAACGCGACCCTATGGTGCGCTACGGAACTCACCAGCCGCGAACAGATTGACCAGGCCGCAACCGTGCTGGCGCAAGCGCCGGCCGCAGCCGCAGTGCGATAAGGATCAGAATTCATGGCCACACCGACCGCAGAAACGACGTTCACCGGCACTCCGCGCAAAGTCACCGCGCACCTCACGCAAAACGAGGGCCTCAGCTTCGAGAAATCGGCGCCCGGCAAGAAGGCGTACCGGCTTCCGCCTCTCGACGTTCCGGAAGTTGACCCGGCGACCCTGTTGGGCGAAGCACAACGACCTCAGAGCGCGGAGCTCCCCGAGCTGAGTGAGATCGAAATCATCCGCCACTTCACGCGCCTCTCGACGTGGAATTACGCCATCGACCTCGGCATGTATCCGCTGGGCAGCTGCACGATGAAGTACAACCCACGCGTGAATGAATTCGTCTCGCGCCTCGAAGGCATTGCCGACGCGCACCCTTACCAGCCCGAGTCGCTGGCCCAGGGATCGCTGCAGATCATCCGCCTCCTGCAACAGTGCCTGCTCGAGATCACCGGCATGGACGCGATCACGCTGCAGCCGGCCGCCGGCGCGCATGGCGAGTTCACCGGCATTCTTCTCGTCCGCGCCTGGCACGAGGCAAAGGGCAATCCGCGCCGCACCATCATCATTCCCGATTCGGCGCACGGCACCAATCCCGCGACCGCAGCCGTCTGCGGCTATGACGTCGTCAACTTCAAATCGAATTCCTTCGGCGGGATCGACGTCGAAGCCCTTGCCAACGCAGTCACCGAAGACACCGCCGCGCTGATGCTGACGAATCCCTCAACCCTCGGCGTCTTCGAAAATGAAATCCACCGCATCGCGGACATCCTGCACGACAAAGGCGCCCTGCTCTATATGGACGGCGCGAACATGAACGCGCTCTGCGGCAAGACCAGACCTGGCGACTTCGGCGTGGACGTCATGCACCTCAACCTGCACAAGACGTTCTCTACGCCGCATGGCGGCGGCGGCCCCGGCTCCGGCCCCGTGGCCTGCAAAAAAATTCTCGAGCCCTTTCTGCCCATCCCCATCGTCGAGCAGGGCAAGGACGGTCTGCTGCACCTCAACTACGACCGCCCGCAGTCCGTCGGCCGGGTTCGCGCTTTCCTCGGCAACTTTGGCATGTTCGTCCGCGCCCTCGCCTACATTTTGGCCAACGGCCCCGACGGTCTCCGCCAGACCACCGAAGACGCGGTCCTCAACGCCAACTACATCCGCAAAAAGCTCGAGGACGTCTATGATCTGCCCTATCCCACGCCCTCCATGCACGAGGTCGTCTTCAGCGACCGCCGCCAGGCGAAGAACGGCGTCCGCACCGGCGATATCGCCAAGCGCCTCATCGATTACGGTTTCCACCCGTACACCGTCTCGTTCCCGCTCATTGTTCCCGGCGCGCTCATGATCGAACCGACGGAGAGCGAATCGCGCGAGGAGCTCG
>DATGJK010000137.1:0-8005 GCA_035295245.1 Acidobacteriaceae bacterium | reverse complement strand
AGAATCCCGTGAAGTGCCACGACGTGGGAGGCGGCATCACCACGAACTTCGTCGATGCCTCCGACACAATGGGCACGGCGACGGGCGATCTTGCCGGCGGCCTGGGCGTTCATGTCATCAGCCAGCAGGCGGGGCCGAACGGAACGCTGCTGATCACCGTGCAGCACCACTGGGTCACGGCCAACGGAGACACTGTCGGGCTGGATCAGGCCACGGTGACGCTGTTTCCGACGCCGGTGCAGGGCTTCTACGCGGCCAGCTATGTGGATGGGGTGAACGTGAACGGATCGGGGAGCGGACGGCTGGCCGGAGCCAGCGGGAAGATCTACGGCTGGGGTGCCGCAAACTTCGCAACCGGGCAGCTGGTGCTGCGGTACTCGGGGCAGGTCTGCCAGGCGCAGTGAGGCTATCCTGCCACGCTGGCGCGGGTCACTGGAACGGATAAGTGACCCGCAGAATGCGCGAGCCGGCGCGAGCAAAAAACAGGGCTGAGGTTTGGCCAGAAGAGAACTGCAGATCCCTCAGCTCGTCGTAGGAAATACTCTCGTTGCCGTCGGCGACCACCAGGTCGTGCTTCCCGTCAATGCGCATGACGGTGTGGACATAATGCCGGTGGTCAGGAGTGAAAAAGAGAATGCTCATCCCACCGGCGTTGTACTCCTTGCCGGCGCGGCCGTCGAGAACCACGGAGCGGCGCGCTCGCGTGGTCACTTCGTTCCCGAACTGGCCTCCTCCGCGCACGAGCTGGTAGCCAAGGCGGCTGCCGTCCCTTGCGATGGTGACCCAATCCACCCAACCTACCTTTGCGTCGATGGGAAACGTGATCCCGGGCTGACCATCGCGGACTTCCAGGAACGAGTCGCCGCGCTTGCCGATGTAGGCCCAGTGCTTCGGATCGTCGGAAAACAGAATGGAGCCGACGAGTTCGTCGATCGGAGGGCCTGCCTGATCGCCGGACATGACGACGATGTCGCCTTTGTCGCGGCGCACGGCGTAGGCGAGCGCGCCGTCGGGACTGAACGCCGGGTCAGAGACGCCATGAAAATCGGCATGCAGAACGCGCGGGCCGGTCGCCGCACTTTCAGTCGCGCCCACGGCCAGGGTCCACATGCCCGCGAAGCCTGAACCTTCGTGCAGTTCGCCCGGATGACCGTCGAGGACAACCGTTCCTTCCGTGCTCTGCTTTTTGAAACCCGAGTGGACATTGGATCCGGAATATGCGTAATGCCTGCCATCGCGGCTGAACACGATGGGGCTGACGACGTTAAACAGCGGCCCTGCCGCGTCATCGACGAAGTATGTCCATTTCTCCGCGGAGGGGGATATCGCCGCGTAGAAACGATTCGTCGCCTGGCTGAAACCCCAGTGACTCGGACCGTAATCTGCAACTTCCAGACCTGTTTCTTTGCCATCCACGACGGCGACATATTTCTTGTGCCGCATGCCAAAAAACGCCAGGCGCTTACCGTCAGGGCTGTAGCGGGGAAAGCCGATCTCTTCATATTCGTCGGGCATCGGCTTGTCGTTCACGACCAGATGGCATTTCCCTTTTGCTTCGCATGCGCCGTATGCAAATGATCCGCCGGCGGGCTGCAGGGCAATCGAAGTAACGAAGCTGTATCCAGGAGAGGTCTCGTTGCCGTCGAGCACGTGAAACCATTTGCCGTTCCGTTTGGCCATGAAGTGCAGGTGCATCCCGTCCGGCGTGAATTTCATGTTCGTGACGTCCCCGTACGCGCCACCCTGGGGCTTACCGTCGAGCCGAACGGTCCAGGTGGTGTGTTTCACCTCGGTCCAGGCAACGTGATCGCCGACGCCCGTCATGCTCCCGAGATTTGTCCCGCCGGTCATCTCGCCGATCAATTGCTCGTGGAATCCGGGAGCGGATGGTCCGGGAGGCGCAGGCGACTGAGCGAAGACGCGGGAAGCCCCGCCAAAAATTGTGAGAGTGCAGAGGGCCAGGATTCGTACGCCTCGACCGGGGTGATTGCGCAGGCACATGGGCCACGCCCTTTCCGGCAACTCTCCGTGCTTCTTGCCGGCAGAGCGGCCGGGCACGAGGTCACCACTCGCTGACCATGAGGTCGCATGCCTGCGAAGCTGTCAGTGATTCGTGTCACCTGGGAGGCGAGAATTTGATGAGTTCGAACGCCGAGCTTATCCTGGCAGGTCGATTTCCAGGCAGCCGAGGGTGAAGGCGAAGGGGAATGGGCCGGGGTCGAAGGTGCGGTACAGGCCGTCGAAGAAGACGAAGGCTCGATTGCCGGCGGGACCGGGGAAGGCCAGCGATGGTTTCCACGGGCCGGAGTGCCAGCCGCGGTCTTCGGCGGTCATGATCTGGACCGGCTCACCCCAGTCAGAGAGATTTCCCGAGGGGTTCGCTGAGCGGCACCACCACAGGCCGGTTTCGGGCGGCGCGGCGCTGCCTGCGAGCCAGACGCGCGCGAAGACGGCGTCGAACCCGCCCGGGCGCTCCCGGACGCAGAAGTCGAACATCTTCGTTTCCGCCCGAGCGAAGATGCTGTGCTGCGACCAGCCGGAGCATCCGTCGACGCTCTCGGCATACCCGTGGACGACGTAATTCTCGTGGTTGGATCCGGCCACGTACCAAAGCTTCCATCGGCCGTCGTGGTAGATCAGGTTGGGTTCGTAGACGCTGCCGTGTTCCCAGTCTTCAGTGGCAGTGAAGGCCGGTTCGGGCTGATCGATCCAGCGTTCGCCGTCCCATTCCAGGAAGCCGATGGTGTACGGACCCCAGACATTCTGCGCGCCGCCTGCGTAGTAGATGCGCTCGACCCATTGCTGCCGGTGCGGGTCCCAGCCGCGGACCCAGGACGGGCAGTGGCGGCCGCCATTCGCGTCCCAGGGGGCGCTGGCTTGTTGCGGAGCGAGAGGCGCCAGCTTTCCATCGGGAGTGCGGGTGAGGTTCCAGCCGGTGGCGGAGAGCGGGGCTCCGGGCGGGAGAGAGGCGCTGTAGAGTTGGGGGGCGCCGTATCCCTGGGCTTGTCCGGCGAGGAACATCCACCACTGGTTACTGCGCTGGACGATGGTGGAGTCGAGGAGTTCCGCGCCTGCGGTGCCGGTGGAGGGATCGCGGGGGTCGAAGATTTTGGTTTCGCGCTGCTCGGCAAACCTTGTCGACATGTCCATTGAATCGGCACTCAGGGCTTCGAGGCGATGACGGCGTCCAGCTCGGCGATCTGGGCGCCGAGCGCCGAGACGTCCTCGTGTGTGAGCGGCGTGTCGGTCATGAGAAGGTTTTCGATGGAGGAAGCGATCGCGCTGCCCTGGGGCAGGCCAAAAGTGCCGAGGACTCCGGCGAGTTTGTGGGCGACTTCGCGGCCTTCTCGGCGCGCCTGAGCATCGGCGAGGTTGGCGGAGAGCGCGGCGTGGGCGGCGCGGAGGGCGGCCATCCGGTCGAGGATCACCGGGCGGCTGACTTTCCACAATTCAGACAATTTAGAAGCGATAGCCGCGGCGGGATCGCTCATGCGTCCTTCCAGCCCAGCACGTCGGCGATCTCTTTGGCGAGGGTCATCGGATCGAAGGGCTTGAACATGACGCTTGCGACGCCGAGGTCGGAGAAGCGCTTTTGGTCCGCCTGTCCCACCTTGGCGGTCAGCAGGATGACAGGGATGCCCGCCGTCTCCGGCTTGGTGCGCAGCTCGCGGAAGGTAGTGGGGCCGTCCATGACCGGCATCATGACGTCGAGCAGGATCGCGTCGGGGCGCTCTTCCTGCGCCTTCATGATGCCGACGGCGCCGGAGGACGCGGTGTAGACTTCCCAGCCCGCGACGGTTTCAAGGCTGAGCGCAGCGACGGCGCGGATGTCGTCTTCATCGTCAATGATCAGAATGCGGCGGGGCATGTGTCACCTATTATGCAGGGGCTCATGGATGGACAGAAGAGAATTGTCTTCTGCAGCCGTTACGCCTGGCCGGAGGTGACTTCTTCCGGAGGTGTGGCGAGCGCTGCGCGCTCCGGCAGGAAAACGCGGAAGATGGCGCCCTGCATCCCGTTTTGCTCGGCCCAGATGCGGCCGCCATGCTGCTGCACGATGGTGCGGCAGATCGCCAGGCCCAGTCCGGTGCCGCCCTTCTGGCGGGAATCGGAGGCGTCCACCTGCTGGAAGCGGTCGAAGATGGTTTCCAGCTTGTCGGCGGGGATGCCGCGTCCCTGATCGACCACGCTGAGCGTGACGCCGTCGGGCTTGCGCGCGATCACGATGCGCACGATCGATTTCGTCGGGGAGAACTTGATGGCGTTGCTGAGCAGGTTGGTGATCACCTGCTGCAGGCGATCGGCGTCGGCCTCAACGGGCGCCGGAGTGCCGTCGCAGATCAGCGCCACCTGGTTGGCATCGGCCACCGGCTGCATGTTCTCGATCACCTGCCGCGCCAGGTCCATGAGATTGACCAGCCGGAAGGCCAGCGGCGCGCGCCCGGACTGCATGCGTTCCAGATCGAGGATGTCGTTGATCAGCCGGATGAGACGGTCGGAATTCGCCACCGCGATGCGCAGCAGCGTCGCCGCCTTGTCGCTGACCGGACCGAGCATGCCGGCGCTGAGCAGGCCAAGCGAGCCCCGGATCGAGGTCAGCGGCGTACGCAGCTCGTGGCTGACGGTCGAAATGAACTCGTCCTTCATGTGATCGAGCGCGTAGCGCTGGCTGATGTCGCGGAAGCTGAGCACGCTCCCGACCGGCTGGCCCTCGTCCACCATCGGCATCAGCGCGAACTCCACCGGGAAGCTGCGCCCGCTCTCGCGCATGTAGACATCCTGCCCGGAGCCGCTTTCGCCCGATGCAAAAGCGCGCCGCGTCGCGCATCCCGGGCCGCAGTTGACGGTGGGCGGATGGAGCGTGCCATGGATCTCCTGGCCGATCAGGTCGGATTCCTCGTGCTCCAGCAGGCGCGCGGCCGCCGGGTTCACGAAGGCGACCCGGTTCGTGGAGTCGACGCCGATGATGCCGTCGGCGACTGAGCTGAGGATGAACGCACGCTGGCGATCCAGCTGGCGCAGGCGGGCTTCCTGCCCGGCGCGCGCCATGAACTGGCCGACCGAGCCGCAGACCGTTTCCACCGTGGCCAGCAAATCGGGATCTTCGCGGATGAGCGACCGCGAGAAGCACTCGATGACGGCGATCACCTGGTTGCCGACGCGCACCGGCACGCCCCACCCGGAGATGTATCCGGAGACGCGAGCGGCATTGCGGCGGAGGAAGGCTATGTCGTTGCGCACGTCGGTGACCCACCACGGCTTGCCGTGCGACCAGACGAGCCCCGGCAAGCCTTCGCCGCGCGAGAAGACCTGAGCCTGGGTTTCGTGCAGGAAGTCTTCGCTGGAGCGGCCACGCGCGTACCACGTAACGCGGGGGCGGATGACGTGCTGCACTTCGTCGACCACCCACAGAGCGGCGAACTCGGCGGAGAATGTATTGCACAGCGCTTCGAGGACCCGGGTGAGGCCCTCGTCCATGGAGGTGGTTTCGCCGATGATCTGGCTGACGACCAGCTGAATGCGCAGGCGGCGCTCACGGCGGTTCTGCTGCGTGACTTCACGGAAGGTGGTGCGGACGGAGACCGGCCCGGTTTCCTCGCGGCGGCAGCTCAGGCTGGCTTCCACTTCCACCGTCTCGCCGGCGGCGTTCTGCAGACGCAGCGGGTGGCGCTCCACGCGAACGCCGTGCAGCGCCTTGTGGAACAGAGCCGCGGCTTCGGCCTGCACTTCCGGCGGGAACGCCGATTCGAAGCCGATGAGGCTTTCGAACTGCGCTGAGTCCATCCCGAAGAGGTTCTGCCACGCCGGGTTGACGTAGAGATAGCGGCCGCGCGGGCTGAGGGTGGCGATCATCTCCGCCGAGTTCTCGAAGAGGTCGCGGTAGCGCTCCTCGCTCTCGCGCAGGGCATACTCGGCCCGGCGGGTGGCGCTGAGGTCGACGGCTACCGAGACAAGGCCGTCGATGTATCCGCCCGAAGAACGCACGGCGGAGAGGTAGACCATCGCCGGGAAGGTGCTGCCGTCGCGGCGCCGGTAGCGCATTTCGAATCCCCGCACGCGGCTGGCAGGAAAACTGGCAACGTAGCGCAGATAGGGCAGCAGCGGCTCGGAAGCGTCGAAGGGCACATCCTGGTCGCTCCTGGCCGGCGGCATGGAGGCGGTGAGTTGCTCCCCAACGCGCAGCATTTCCGCTTCCGGAAAGAGGTCGGCGATGCTCAGCTTACCGAGCACTTCGGTCCCGCGATAGCCGAGCATGCGCTCTGCCGCAGGATTGAAGAGGTTGATGCGGCCGCTGAGGTCGCAGGCAATCATCACCGGGCCGGCCGACTCGAGAATGCTGCGGTGCAGGCTGGCAACGCGCTGCAACTGCTGCTCGGCCTGGCTCTGGCGCAGGGCGACCCGGAAGCTGGAAATGGCGGCCGTGATCAGCAGGACCTGGGAAATGGTCCAGAAAGCCGCAAACCAGAAGAGCCAGGGATCCGCCTCGGGAATGTCGCTGCCGAACTGCGCGAGCACGATGGCGCCGGCAAGCGAGCAGGCAAGGGCGATGACGAAGGCCCGCGTGACATTCCGGGATTGGGTGAAACGGCTCAAGAACGATCCCGTGGGAACTGCTTCATCAGCAGCCGCAGAAAAGGGGGTTTCCGGAAAAGTATAGGGGAACCGCGCCGCAACCTAAAGTAAAAACTGTTCGTTACGGTGCACAGTGGATGCGCCTGGCTACCGTAGCCTGGTGACCGATTCGATATTGGGCGGATGCTGATCCGAACCCGGCGTTTTGCGGCGGAATGGGATTACGTTATTCCGCTGCGGCTGGATCAGAATCATGGGGTGCACCGAGGCACGACGGAGAGCGCGGCGGTAGATGAAGAGGCATCCGGCACACGCGCAAATGTAGATCAATCCGACGATGGTCAGGATCATCAGCACGCAGTTTCCAGCTCGGGAAGTGAAGGGGGCCGGGCGTGTCGGCGGGGGGAACGGCTCGCAGAGGGAGACTACATCGGTTTAGGCCGCGACGCAACGGAATTGTGCTGTGGGAAAGTAACCGCAGGCTGTGCAGTGCGGGGGAGGTCTTTACAACCCTGGTGAGCTGGCCTCCCCACGATTCGCAAAGCTAGGCCGTGACCGGCTCAAGGATGCGGCTCCAGCGGCGTTCCGTGCGTGCCGCAGCCGCTTTCTTGTGCCAGGCGTAGCCGGCGATCAGCGGCAGGGCCAGCGTGGCCTCGCTGTAAACCATCTGCTCGTAGGTCGTGTCCACTTTGCCCCACGAGCTGGCTTCCTTCAGAGTGCTCGACGAGAGCGCGCCGTCGCGGACATCCGCCACCGTGATCTGAATGGCGTACTTGTGCATGGGCGCTTCGTTGCCGAGGATGTCCGCCGCGACCACGATGTCCTGCGCAAAGTTCTTCGGTACTCCGCCGCCGATCATCAGCAGACCGGTGGTGGGGTTGGCGATCTTAAGCTGCGTCAGCTCATAGAAATCCTTTGCCGAGTCGATGGAGACCTTCGGCTTGTCGCCGCGCTTGTGCTGGTGCGCGACCAGCCCGAATCCGGCGGAGCAGTCGCTGAAAGCGGGGCAGAAGATGGGCACGTCTTTCTGGTATGCCGCCAGCACGATGGAGTCGACGCCGCCCTTTTGCGGCGTTTTGCCGTTCTGCTCGAGCCAGGCGCCCATCGCGCGGATGAACTCGCGCGAGCTGTGAGGGCGCGGCGGCAGCGAGTCGGCGACCTTCTCCGTGGTTTCGTCGCAGGCGCGGAGCTCTTCCTCGTCGATCAGCGTGTCGTAGATGCGGTCGATCATCAGCTCGCGCAGCTCGCCGTCCTGGGTACCGGACTTGTACAGGTCGTCGGCGATGTAGTGTTTGAACCCCAGCGCTTCGAAGAAGTCCTGATCGACGATATTCGCGCCCGTGGAGACGATGGCGTCGACCATGTTGTTGCGGATCATATCGACGAAGATCTGCTTGAGCCCGGCGGAGATCAGCGACCCGGCGAGGCAAAG
>DATGJK010000136.1:0-4381 GCA_035295245.1 Acidobacteriaceae bacterium | reverse complement strand
CGCTGAAGAAGGGCAAGTACGACGTGGCGCGGCTTGACCTGCAGACGCTGCTGAACACCTATTCCGACTCCGAATACGCGATGCGCGCCAAGCTGGCCGTGGGCGACACGTGGATGAAGGAAGGCGGCACCGCCGCGCTGGCGCAGGCCGAGTCCGAATACAAGGACTTCATCACCTTCTTCCCCAATGCGCCGGAAGCCGCCGAGGCGCAGATGAAGGTGGGTGACATTTACTTCCAGCAAATGGAGAAGCCGGATCGCGATCCGCAGAACGCGGTGAACGCGGAGCGCGAGTACCGGAACATGCTGGAGCAGTTCCCCGACTCGCCGCTGATCCCGAAAGCCAAGCAGAAGCTGCGCGAGGTGCAGGAAGTGATGGCGCAGCGGCAGTTTGAGATTGGCGAATACTATGCGTCGCGCGAGAATTATCCGGCGGCGATCGCGAGGCTGGAGACGGTATCGGAGACTTACCCGCTGTTCAGCCACAGCGATCAGACGCTGATCACCATCGGCGACGCCTATGCCAACGAGGCGCAGCTGTTCGCGAAGCAACGGACGCTGTCGGCGGCGGCTCGGAACGAGCTGACGAAGTACTACGACCAGCGGGCTATCGAGGCGTGGAGCCGGGTGGTGTCGCATTATCCGATGGCGCCGCACGTGGAAGACGCCAAGGACCGGCTGATTGCCATGGGGGCACCGGTGCCGGATCCCACGCAGCAGGCCCTGGCCGAGAGCCAGGCCGAGGAAGACAGCCGCGTTCCGGTCCGCGTTGGCAAGCGCGCGCTCGATCTGCTGAGCCGCGGTCCGGATACGGTGCACGCCGCGCGTGTGGGCGAGCCTTCGCTGCAAAGCCCGGCGCCGGTGCTGGCTCCGGAGGTGATGAAGCAGAGCACGGACGTGATGATTGCGGCGCAAAAAGGCCAGCCGCTGCCGAACAGCCCGGCACTGAATCCGGAGGGAAATGCTGCTGAGGCCGCCGCCATCGCCAACGGCACGGCTCCGCCGCGGACCGGCCAGCCGACCCCGACGAATCTGACCCTGCAGGATGTGCAGGAGGGCTCGAACCCGGGCAACAGCGTCACGGTCGAAGTTCCCAGCGCCAACACCACCACCGGTGAGGGCACAACGGGAGTCTCGACTACGCCGGCGCCGGCGAATACCGCACCGACGACCACTCCCGGAGCGCCGCTGATCGCTCCGGTCGGTCCGGCGAACAACCAGCCGCTGCCGGCGGTCGAAAAACCGGCGGAGGCCCCGCAGCAGATCAACGAAGTGCCTGCGAACCAGCGCCAGGCGCAAGTGCAGACGGGCGCCAACGCCAGCGGCAAGCCGACCAGGAAGAAGAAAGTGCCCTACGATAAGAAAGACGAGTCGTCGAACAAGCACAAGAAGAAGACCGGCGTCGATAAGCTGAACCCGTTCTAAGCAACGAGGAAAGCTGGAACAGAGGCCGCCTTTGGGCGGCCTTTCTGTTATATGGTGAAAAGTTACATGCCTCAGTCGATTCACACTGATTCGGAGCCCGAAATGATGGCGGGCCGCCGCGAACTGCCCAAGGCGTACGATCCGGCGGCAATTGAAGACCGCTGGGCCCAGTACTGGGTCGGCGGGCGGCTCTTCGACGTGGTTACGCCCGCGCCGGGTTCGGGCCAGGCGCCGGCTTTCACGGTTCTGTTGCCGCCGCCCAATGTGACCGGCAATCTGCACATGGGGCACATGTTCGAGCACACGGAGACGGATATCCTGGTGCGCTGGCGGCGCATGCTGGGCCAGCCGACGGTGTGGGTGCCGGGCACGGATCACGCGGGCATTGCGACGCAGATGCTGGTGGAGCGGCAGCTGACCAGCGAAGGCACTTCGCGGCAGGAGCTGGGGCGCGAAGCGTTTGTGCAGCGCGTGTGGGAGTGGCGCGAGCACTACGGCGGCGCGATTCTGGCCTCGATGAAGCGCATCGGCGACACCGTGGACTGGTCGCGCGAGTACTTCACGATGGACGAAAACCTCTCGCATGCGGTGCGCGAGGCGTTTGTGCGCCTGTACGAGCAGGGGCTCATCTATCGCGGGGCGTACATCGTGAACTGGTGCCCGCGGTGCCAGACGGCGATCAGCGATCTGGAAGTGGCGCACGAAGAGCAGCAGGGGAAACTATGGGAGATTCGCTATCCGGTGATCGGCTCCGAGAACGAATTCCTCACCGTGGCCACAACGCGGCCGGAGACGATGCTGGGCGATACGGCGGTTGCCGTGAATCCGCTGGACGAGCGCTACAGGCATCTGCACGGCAAGCGGCTGCGGCTGCCGCTGGTGGGGCGCGAGATTCCCATCGTGCTGGACGAGTGGGTGAAGTCGGATTTCGGGACGGGCGCGGTGAAGGTGACGCCGGCGCACGATCCGAATGACTTCGCGATCGCGCAGCGGCATCATTTGCCGGCTGTGGCGGTGATGGACGAAACCGCGCATATGAATGCCGAGGCCGGCCAGTACCATGGACTGGATCGCTACGAGGCGCGCAAGCGGGTGCTCGAAGATCTGGAGGCTCAGGGCCTGCTCGGCGCGGTGCGCGATCACGTGAACGCCATCGGCAAATGCGATCGCTGCAAGACGGTGGTGGAGCCGCGGCTTTCGACGCAGTGGTTCGTGGCCGTGAACAAGGCGGCGCGGGAGGGCGGCCCGACGATGGCTTCGCTGGCCATCGCGGCGGTGGTGCCGGACGCAACCGGACACAAGCCGCTGCGCTTTACTCCGGAGAACAACGAGAAGATTTATCTGGAGTGGATGAACAACATCTACGACTGGTGCATCTCGCGCCAGCTGTGGTGGGGGCATCGCATTCCGGCATGGCACTGCGGCGAGTGCCACAAGATGACGGTGGCGCGGCAGGATCCGACGGAGTGCGCGCACTGCCACAGCAAGGACATTCGCCAGGAAACCGATGTGCTCGACACTTGGTTCTCGTCGGGACTGCTGCCGGTGACGGTGTTCGGATGGCCTCCGGCGGATGGAAAACCGACGGCGGACCTGACGGCGTTTTATCCCACGTCGCTGCTGGTGACGGGCTTCGACATCCTGTTCTTCTGGGTGGCGCGGATGATCATGCTGGGCTGCTGGTTCATGCAGGACATTCCGCTGCCCGACGGCACTTCGCGGCCCCTCGACGAGATTGTTCCCTTCCGTGAGGTGTACATCCACGCGCTGGTGCGCGACGCCGACCGCCAGAAGATGTCGAAGACCAAGGGCAATGTCATCGATCCGGTGGAGATCGTGAAGCGCTACGGGACGGACGCGGTGCGCTTCACGCTGGCGTCGATGGCGTCGCCGGGCACGGATATCGCATTCAACGAGGCGCGCACCGAGGGCTACCGCGCCTTCGCGAACAAGATCTGGAACGCGGCGCGTTTCATCTTCATGAACGTGGAGCGCGCGCGCGAAGCTGGCATTGAGGTGGATGCCGCCGACCTGGGCGCGATGCCCACGGCCGCCGACGATGCTCCGCTGGAGATGCGCTGGATCGCCGCGCGGACGAATTCGGTGGCGGCGGAGATCAACGCGGCGCTGGGCGAGTACCGCTTCCACGAAGCGGCGAACCTCGTCTATCAGTTCTTCTGGGGCGACTTCTGCGACTGGTACCTGGAGATTGTGAAGCTGCGCCTGGACTTCAGCGAAGGCGCGAACAAGGCCGCCACCAGGACAGCGCTCACGCTGCTGCTGCAGACGTTCGAGTCGGCGCTGCGGCTCTTGTCGCCGTTCATGCCCTTTCTGACGGAGGAGTTGTGGCACGCACTCTACGACGGGAACCCGCCGGCGAAGTCGATTGCGCTGACGCGGTATCCGCAGGGGGCGGCGCATTCCGATGATGCGGCGGAAAGCGATTTTGCGCTGCTGCAGGAGCTGATCGTCTCGGTGCGCGCGCTGCGCAAGGATCTGGGTGTGGAGGAGAAGGCGGCGGTGCCGATCCGGATTAAGCCGCTCACGCCGGCGCTGCCGTTCACGCAGAATCTTGAGATCATTCAGCGGCTGGCGCGGGTGTCAGGCGTGGACACGGTCGACAGCCTGCCGGACGGCAAGCCGGTGCGGGCGACGCCGCAGTTCGACGTGCAGGTAGCGTACGAGAAGCAGGTCGATGTGGCTGCGGAGCGCGATCGGCTGACGAAAGAACTGGCTCGCTATGAAAAAGAGCAGGCGAACAACAACCGCCAGCTCAGCGATGAGACGTTCCTCGGCAAGGCTCCGGCAGTGGTGGTGGAAGGGCGGCGCCGGCGCGCCGCAGAGTTGACGATGCTGATTGAAAAGACGCAGAAGGCGCTCGAGGACCTGAGATAGACCGATATGGACTGGAAAAGCCGGCGTATTGAGGCGATCCTGGAACAGGCGCTGATCGAGGA
>DATGJK010000135.1:0-2761 GCA_035295245.1 Acidobacteriaceae bacterium | reverse complement strand
CCGTTCGAGAAGACCGATCTTGCGGCGCGTTTTATTGAGACCGCAAACATCAGCGAAGCAGAGCGGACACAGGTTGCCTCAGCCAACGCCACCCGCATTCTTCACCTCGATCGCCGACGCGCTGTCGGCGCATAGAACTGCGAAGATGGCGCACAAAAGCCGCCAAAACGGGCAGCGCGTTCCCTGACACGGCAGCCCATCACGCTAAGCGCTATCCGCTGTACGCTGAAGTTAAGCCATGCACAGACTCGGCATCCTTCTTTCCGGACGCGGCTCCAATTTCCTGGCTATCGCCGACAACCTCGCCTCCGGCAAGCTGCGTGGCTGCGAGATCGCTGTCGTCATCTCGAACATCGCCGACGCGCCCGGCCTCGCCGCTGCCCGCGCACGCGGACTGAAAGCCGTCGCCATCGAAGCTCGCGGACGCAAGCGCGCCGAGCACGATCAGGAGATCATTGCCACGCTGCGCGAGCAAGCGGTCGACCTCGTCTGCCTCGCCGGATACATGCGGCTGCTCTCGCCGGGATTCGTCCAGGCTTTCCCGCAGCGCATCCTGAACATCCATCCCTCGCTGCTGCCGGCGTTTCCCGGACTCGACGCGCAGCTGCAGGCCTTCGAATACGGAGTGCAGGTGGCCGGCTGCTCTGTTCACTTCGTCGACGAGCAACTCGATCACGGCGTCATCGTTCTGCAGCGCCCGGTTCCGGTTCTCGAAGGCGACGATGCGCATACGCTGGCGGAGCGCATCCTTGAGCAGGAGCACATCGCGTACTCTGAGGCGATCGGACGCGTGGTGTCCGGCGATTACGAGATTGTGGGGCGCCGCTACGTGAAGAAGAGCTAGCCGCGGCGGCAACGCGGCGCGGGAAGACTCGCTTACATCGCCTTTTCGTGCTCATCGCGGTGTCTTCTCTCCCGCGGATGCTTGGTGCGCCAGAAGCTGCGCTGCAGCCGGGCCGCCTCCTGCGTGCCGTTATTGCGCAGTTCGCGGTCCGCTTCGTCGCGCGTCATCTCCACCACTTTGGTTACTTCCACGCGCCGCACGCGATGCCACGGATAATACTGATTGCCGCGCACCAGATATCCGGAGCGCGCCCAGTCTTCGATCAGGTCGCAGACCCGGCTCTTCACGTCGCTGGGGTCTTCAAACGGAAGCAGCTCGAACGATTCACCCGACTCGAGGTGGACCGTCGCATAGGCAATCAGGACCGTGTCATGGGCGTGGGTCCCGTAATGATCAGCCACAGCAGTTCTCCTGTTCACGAAAATGGGATGCGCGCGGCTGCATCCTAAACGCGCGGGTGGGTCCGGCGCAACCGGGTTAGGTCTCCGGCGGCCGATCCGCGCAAGCCTCGCGGCGGGAGCGCAGTTGCTGCACGGCCACGTCGGAGTAATCCAGCAGCAGGCAAACGGCGCCCGCCAGCAAAAGCCATAAGTGCGGCTCCCGTGTGATCGTCTGCCCGGCGATGTGCAATAGGTCGACCGTCGTGCAGGACTGCTGCGCACAGACGCGCAGACGAAGCAGGAAAGCGGCAAACCAGCTTCCGCTCAGCAGCAGCCACGCAAGAACGACCCCGGCACGAGGCCGGCGCAAATAGAGCGTAAAGACCGGAAAGCTGAGGGCCGCGAGCAGGCAGCCGAGCACGAACGGCACCGAGGCGTGAACGCCGGATGGGACGCGCCATCCGACGATGAATCCCCAAACGGATCCTGCCACGCTGGCGGCGCCCGCCACTGCCCGAAGCACGTTCCTGCGCACGGTCTAGTTATAGCCTGCGACTGCCCGAGGCCCAACCGGCCGTTCCTGTGCATCTCATAAAACGTGAGGAGTCACCAGGAGGACTTATGAGGAAATATCTGTTCTGGGCAGGCGTTGCTGCCGGAGCTGTTGCTGCCTACATGATGTATCGCCGGGGCGAAGACCTGACCACCATCGCGCGCGAATCGATCCAGCACCCGGTCAAATCGCTGATCCGCGAAACACGGCACACGGCAAGCGACGTGGCTTAGCGGCGTGGATCGCGCCGCTGTGCGGCGATGGTCCGATACACTAGAGCCATGGCCTCGCCCGCTGATTCGCTGGTCCAGATTGACCTCGCGCCCCGGCGTCCGCAGCCCAAGCCCGACTGGCTGCGCGCCCGCGCGCCCGTGGGCGACAACTACCACAACCTGAAGAAACTGGCCCGCAGCCTCAACCTGCATACCGTCTGCGAGTCGGCGCAGTGCCCCAACATCGGCGAGTGCTGGCACCATCGCACCGCGACGTTCATGATGCTGGGCAATACCTGCACGCGGCGCTGCGGATTCTGCGCTGTGCCCAAGGGCCGCCCCGAGCCGATCGACTTCGACGAGCCGCGCCGTGTCGCCGAAGCCGTTGCCGCGCTGGAGCTGAAGTTCGCCGTCATCACCAGCGTTAATCGCGACGACGATATCGTCGGCGGCGCGCGCGCCTTCGTCATGGTCATCGAGGAGATTCGCCGACAGGCGCCCGGCTGTCAGGTCGAGGTGCTCATCCCTGACTTTCAGGGCAGCGAAGGGGCGATCCGCATGGTGGTCGAGGCGCGGCCGGAGATTCTGAACCACAACACCGAGTCGGTGCCGCGGCTCTACCGCGCCGTCCGCTCGGGAGCGCGCTACGAGCGCACGCTGCGCCTGCTCCAGTATGCGAAGGAGATCGATAGGCGCATGGTCACCAAGTCCGGCGTCATGGTCGGCCTCGGCGAGGAGATGCACGAGCTGCTGGCCGTCTATCGCGATCTGG
>DATGJK010000134.1:0-5297 GCA_035295245.1 Acidobacteriaceae bacterium | reverse complement strand
GTGTTGACGAAGGTGCCTTCTTTCTCATAGCTCGGCGTGCCGGGCAGGATCACGTCGGCGTACTGCGCGGTGAGGGTGAAGAAAATTTCCTGCAGGACGAAGAGCTCGAGGCGCTCGAATCCGGCGGCGACGTAGTGCTTGTTCGACTCGGAGCTGATCATGTCCTCGCCGATAAGATACAGGGACTTGATGTGCCCTTCGTGCATGCCGTCGACCATCATGTGGTTGTCCATGCCGTCGCGGTCGGGGAGGCTGACGCCCCAGGCCTGCTCCCAGTGGCGGCGGCTCTCGGTTTCGGAGACGGGCATGTAGCCGGGATATTTGTCGGGCATGGAGCCGAAGTCGCTGCAGCCCTGGACGTTGTTGTGGCCGCGCAACGGATAGCCGCCGGTGCCGGGGCGGCCATAGTTGCCGGTGAGCAGCAGGAGATTGGAGAGCGCGGTGGACGTATCCGAACCGTGCTTGTGCTGGGTGACGCCCATCGCCCACAGAATGCAGGTGGCTTTGGAGCGAGCGATTTCTTCTGCGACGGTGCGAAGTGTCGCGGCGGGGATGCCGGTCTTCTCCTCGGCGAATTCGAGGGTAAAAGGCGCAAGGCTCGCGGCGTACTTGTCGAAATTGTTGACGCGCCGCTGAATGAAATCCTCGTCGTGCCAGCCGTTGTCGAGGATGTATTTGGCGACGGCGCTCACCCAGACCATGTCCGTGCTGGGTTTGGGGCGCAGCCAGATGTCGGCGCGATGCGCCATCTCGTTCTTGCGCAGATCGGCGACGATGAGGCGCTGCCCGCGCAGCTTGTGCGAGCGCTTGACGCGCGTGGCGAGGACCGGGTGATTTTCCGCGGCATTGGAGCCAACGATGATGACGAGGTCGGCGCGCTCGATGTCGGAGATGGAGCCGGAGTCGCCGCCGTATCCCACGGTGCGGCTGAGCCCTTTCGTCGCCGGGGACTGGCAGTAACGCGAGCAGTTATCGACATTATTAGTGCCGATGACGGCGCGCGCGAGCTTCTGCATGAGATAGCTCTCTTCGTTGCTGCACTTCGATGAGGCGATGAACTCCAGCGCGTCCGGTCCATGTTTGGCGCGGATCTGCTTCATGCGGTTGGCAATGAAGTCCAGGGCCTCATCCCACGAGCACTCGCGGAAGCGGTCACCTTCGCGGATCAGCGGCGACGTGAGGCGATCGCCACTGTTGACGAAGTTGAATCCGAACTTGCCCTTGATGCAGGTGGAGATGCCGTTGGCGGGGCCGTCCTTCGGCTCGACTTTGAGGATCTGGCGGTCGCGATGCCAGATGTCGAAGGCGCAGCCGACACCGCAGTAGGTGCAGACGGTCTTCGTTTTCTCAATACGCGTCATGCGCATCGCGGCTTCGACTTGCGAGAGCTTCAGGATAGGACCGTAGCCGATATCCGGTTCGACGCCTTTGACCACGTCGATCATGTCGGTGAGCGCCTGGCGGGGCAGGCCGGTAAAGTAGCCGGCCTCGCCGAGCATGGATTTCTCCATGAGCGCGTTGCAGGGGCAGACGGTGACGCAGTGGCCGCAGGAAACGCAGCTCGATTCGCCGATAGTCGAGCCGCCGTCCCACAGGACGCGCGGATGCTCATCTTCCCAGCGGATAGTGAGGGTTTCGTTGACCTGAACGTTCTGGCAGGCCTCGACACAGCGTCCGCAGAGAATGCACTGGTCGGGATCGTAGCGATAGAAGGGGTTCGTCTCGTCCTTCTCGTATGGTTTTTGACGGTACGGGATGGACTGGTGCTCGACCTTGAGCAGCGCGGTGGTGTTGTGGACGGTGCAGTTTTCGTTGTTGTTGTCGCAGACGGTGCAGTAGAGCAGGTGATTACCGAGGATGCGATCGAAAGCCTCGCGCTGGGCGGCCTGGGCGCGGTAGCTTTCGGTTTCCACGCGCATGCCGCGCTCGACGCGGGCGCCGCAGGCGCGCACCAGCTGGCCGTTCACCTCGACCATGCAGGTGTCGCAGGTCTGGATGGGTCCGAGCTGCTGCAGGTAGCAGACCTGGGCCAGTACCTTGCCGGACTCGCGATTGATCGTCTCGATGAGGGGCTCGCCGAGGATGCCCTCGCAGGAGCGGCCGTCGATCAGGACCTCGGTTTTTTCGGGAGCCGGCGGCGCAACGCCATGTTCGGCGTTGAGGAAATGCGGGCGAACGGCGGTGTCATGGCTCATAGCGAATCCGATGCGAATTCAATTCGAGGGCCGGGTGGGTGGTTGCTATGCAATCAATCAGGCCACGCTCTCTTCGCGGTTTCTCTTTCGGTCGATTTCCTCTTCCTTCTTTTGCTTTTCGGGAGTGAGCTCGACCTGGAAACCGAGTTCGCGGAGCTGGCGGGCGGTGACATTGAAGGAGCGGCCGCCATCCTCGTCAACGGCGGGGGTGAGGCCAACCCAGATGGCGCGTCCCCTGAATGCATCGTGGCTCTCGAAGCGGGCCGGAGGACCCCCGATCCGGTAAGGAGGATCTGGCTGCTGCGGCAGGAGGGAGACGCTCACCTCAATACCGTGGTCGCGGGGCTCAATGTGGAAACAGACGGCGGCTGGCTCATCCTGGGGTTTGGTTTGTAGCGGCATCGGGAGGTTTCCCTTTTGGAATGGATGCGGAGCGGGCCGGAGGCGGTTGCGCCGTGGCCGCGCCTCTATACTCATCCGCAGAGCCATTTGCAGCAGTTTTGAGCAGGGAGGCACCGGCATGTTTGCCGCAGTGCGTTTTGTATGGAATGCCACCAGAGGTCACCGGTTTCGTCCGTGGCGCAGCGAGTATCTGAAGTGGCGCATCGAGACGTATTCGGGTATGAAGGCCGATGAGCTGGAGAGGCGCGACGTGCTGGGTTTTCTTTGGCGGGAGAAATGGAACCTGCTGCGCTTTCTGCGCTGGGCGGATGGGATGGAGAAGCTGAAGAGGGCCGCAGAGAGCAGCGCGTCGAGAAGAGAGGAATGATCGAACCCTTCGGTCACGTAGGCTGGTTCGGAAACCTGCGCTTCCGGCGGTCCGTCTGATGTAATTGAAGGATGGCGGGAAGCATGGCGGGCATGGGGCTGCGGATGGCATTCGTTTGCGCTCTGGCCGCGGCTTCGTTGTGCGGGGCACAGCAGCCATTTCCCGGAGAGCCGCCGCAATCCAAAGCGGCTGCGCCCGCGCAGCAGCAGGGCCAGCAGCCTTCCCCCGCCGATCCCAATGCCGATCCCAACCTGCAGATGCCCACGTTCCACGTGAGCACGAGCGTGGTGATTGTGCCCACGCTGGTGGAAAAGAACAACGGCGACGTGCTGTATGGGCTCAAGCCGTCGGACTTTCAGGTGTTCGACAACGGCGTGCAGCAGAAAATCGCTGTCGAGGACGATCTGGATACGACGCCGGTGTCGCTGGTTGTGTGCGTGGAGCGCGGCCGCGATGCGCCGATGGAATTCGACAAGATTGGCAAGCTGGGGCCGCTGCTCGAGGAGTTCATCGGGAACGGTCGCGGCGAGGTGGCGCTGGTGGCCTTCGATTCGCGGCCGGTGTGGGTCGAGCCATTCACGCAGGATGTGGATTCGGTGACGAAGGCGCTGCGCAGGATGCCGGGCGGCGATGGCGGGGCGGCGATCCTGGACGCGGTTGGCTATTCGGTGAACCTGCTGGAGCAGCAGCCGCAGGATCACCGGCGCGTGCTGCTGCTGATCAGCGAATCACGCGACCACGGCAGCCGCCGGTTTAGCGTGCCGCAACTGGTGCAGCGGATCGGGACGAGCAACACGCTGGTGCAGAGCCTGGTCTTCTCGCCCTCCAAGGCGGAGATGATCGACTGGGCGCGCGGCAACACCGACGGCGGGACGGAGATGAATCTGCTGGCGCCGCTCATGATGACGGTCAATGCGATGCGGCGCAACACGCCGAAAACGCTGGCGGCGCTGAGCGGCGGCGAGTATGCGCCCTTCACGCGCGACAAGGGATTTCAGAAACGGGTGCTGGCGGCGGCGAGTCACGCGCGGAACCGGTACATTCTCAGCTTTCACCCGACCGACCTGACGCCGGGACTGCACACCCTCCAGGTGAAGCTGACGCAGGACTACGGTGCGCGTGTCGTGGCGCGCAACAGCTACTGGGCGATTCATCGCGACGACGCCGAGACGCGCTAGCGTGTAGCTTAGGCCAGAGCGGGCGCATCCAAAACAGGGAATCAGAATCAGGAGTGGGCATGGGTGAGCATGTGACGCTGCAGGCCTCGGACGGGCATTCGCTGGACGTATGTCGCGCGCCCGCAGGGTACGGCTGTGGCTGGGCTGGTGGTCATCCAGGAGGCGTTTGGCGTGAACCGGCATATGCGGTCGGTGACGGATGGGTTTGCGCAGGACGGATTTCTGGCGGTGGCTCCGGCGCTCTTCGATCGGCAGCAGCGCGGAATCGAACTGGGGTATACGCCTGAAGATCTGCAGAAGGGCATCGCGATCGCGCGCAGCGGCAATGTGGAAGATCGCGTGAAGGACGTGGCGGCGGCGATCGACTATGCGCGGCAGCAGACGGGGAAGAAAGTAGGCGTAGTCGGCTACTGCTTCGGCGGAAGCATGGCGTGGCTGGCGGCGGCGCGGCTGCAGCCGGATGCCGTGGTGGGCTACTACGGCGGATACATTGCGAAATTCGCGGATGAGAAGCCGCTGGCGCCGCTGATGCTGCATTTCGGGCTGAAAGACGATCACATCCCGAAGCACGAGATCGACAGCAAAGTGGCCGCGAGATATCCGGAGGTACGGATCTACTGGTATGAGGCGGGGCACGCGTTCGACACGAGCGACCGGGCCAGCTACAACCCGGAGGCGGCGCGGTTGGCGCGCGAGCGCTCGCTGGAGTTCCTGAAGCAGCACCTGACGGCATGAGAAACGACTCTCCACCGGCCGGCAGCGTTTCTCCCGGCGCGTCCGGCATGGACTCCTCGTCTGATTCCAACGCAGTCTCCGGCGCGGAAGAGACGCGATCCGGGCGCGATTTCTCGCATGCGTGGAGGGCGCTGCGCCATCGGAATTTCCGGCTCTTCTTCGGCGGACAGACGGTCTCGCTGGTCGGCACATGGATGACGCGCATCGCGACCTCATGGCTGGTGTACCGGCTGACGAAGTCGTCGCTGCTGCTGGGCACGGTGAGCTTTATGGGGCAGATTCCCACGTTTCCGCTGGCGCCGTTTGCGGGCGTTTGGGTGGACCGGTGGGACCGGCGGCAGGTACTGCTGTGGACGCAGACTCTGGCCATGGTTCAGTCGCTGCTGCTGGCGTGGCTGACGCTGTCGCACCGCATCAACA
>DATGJK010000133.1:0-8677 GCA_035295245.1 Acidobacteriaceae bacterium | reverse complement strand
GGCGCCCCCTTCGACTTTTTCATGGCGGCCGACATGTCCTTTCCGCAGCGCGTCATTGCTGCCGGCAAAGCCGAAGAGGCGGAACCGATCCTCTACGCCCGCGGCACGCTGGTCCTCTGGACCCGCAACGACTCCGGCGTGACGAATCTTTCGCTGGACGCTCTGCGCAATCCCGCGATCCGTTCCATCGCCATCGCCAATCCGGAGCACGCGCCCTACGGCCGGGCCGCCCAGGCCGCGCTCGCCCACGCCAACCTCCTTGCGGCGGTGCAGTCTCGCCTGCGCATGGCCGAGAACATCGCCCAGGCCGCGCAGTACACCGACTCCGGCAACGCCCAGGTCGGATTTCTCTCCCTCACCTCCGCACTGACGCCTCCTCTCAGCGCCGATGGCCATTTCATCCGCGTTGCCCCCGAAGACTACCCGCCCATCCTGCAGGGTGCCGTCGTGATCCGTAGAGCGGCGGGCGCAGCCGCAGCCCACCGCTTTCTCCAGTTCCTCCAGTCTCCCGGCGTGGTGCGGAGCCTCGCGGACCGCGGCCTCGAACCTGCACAGCACGCCGCCCAATAATGGACCTTCAGGCGCTGGCTCTCACGCTTCGACTGGCAGCAGTGACCACGCTGCTGCTGCTCCTGCTCGGTGTGCCCCTTGCCTTCTGGATCGTCTCCACGCGCTCCCGCCTGCGCCCGCTCGTCGAGGCCCTCAGCACTCTGCCCATCCTGCTGCCGCCCACCGTGCTCGGCTTCTATCTGCTCGTCCTGCTCGGCCCACGCACCATCTTCGGGCGCGCCGCGATCCACTTCCTCGGCCATCCGCTCTCCTTCTCCTTCGCCGGACTGGTCATCGGATCCGTCATTTACAGCCTCCCTTTTGCCGTCCAGCCGCTGATCGCCGGATTCCACAGCGTCGATCCCACGCTCATCGAGCAGGCCCGGCTGCTCGGCGCCTCGCGCTGGCGCATGCTGCGCGAAATCCTGCTCCCGCTCTCGCTGCGATCCGTGGCCGCCGCCGCGACGCTCTGCTTCACGCACACCGTCGGCGAATTCGGCGTCGTGCTGATGATCGGCGGCGATATCCCCGGCGCCACCCGCACGCTCTCCATCGCCATCTACGATCAGGTGCAGGATTTCTCCTACGCCGATGCCAATCGCACCGCGCTGCTCCTTCTCGGATTTGCGCTGGCCGCTCTCATCCTGCTCTACGCGCGGCGCTCGCGCACGGGGCTGAGCCATGGCTGAAATTCGCGTCCGCCATCACCAGGGCGGCTTCACCCTCGACATTGCCTGCTCTCTCGACACGCAATGGACCGTGATCTTCGGCCCATCCGGCGCAGGCAAAAGCACGCTGCTGCGCATCCTCGCTGGCCTGATCACGCCCCAGTCCGGCCGCATCAGCATCGACGGCGAGCCGCTGCTCGATACCGACGCGAAGCTCTCCCTCCCCGCCGGCCGGCGCGGCATCGGATTCCTCACCCAGCAGCCCGCGCTCTTTCCGCACCTCACCGCCGCCGAGAACGTCGCCTTCGGCATCCGCCACTTTCCCCTCGAGTCCCGCCGCCGGCGCATCGCCGAGATGCTCCGCTTCTTTGGCGCAGATGCCCTCGCCGATCGCAAGCCCGCGCAGCTTTCCGGAGGCGAGCGTCAGCGCGTCGCGCTCGCCCGCGCTCTCGCCCCCAATCCCAAGCTGCTTCTCCTCGATGAGCCGCTTGCCGCGCTCGACGATGCCTCAGCGCACGACATCCTCGCGCGCCTGCTGCAACTCCCGACGCGCATCGTCTACGTCTCCCACGATGTCGCCGAGATCTGGCCGCTGCCCGCCGCTGTCGTCGTGCTCGAAAACGGCCTCGTCACCGCAACTGGGCCCCTCCAGCAAGTCCTGGCTCCGCAACGCGATCGCCTGCTCCAGCTACTGCGCGGCTGATGCCGGTTCCGGCTTGCTCCACTCGCTCTGCAGGAACAAATACCGCTCGCGATACGGATCCGGCCCTGCATGCGTATCCACGTCAATGTGCAGAATCTGCCACTGATCCTGCGCATCGTACTGCGGCCACTGCGGAGCACCGCCGCCGTTCGGATCCCCTGTCTTCGCGAAATTCGTCCAGTACGTCTCGACCAGATCGCTCAGCTTGTAGTCCTCCGGCTGCCACACCGCATCGGGGCGCGAGTCGAGCGTTCCGAAGACGTATTCAATCTCGTCAGAATGAAACGCTCCCGATCCCGCCGGATGAAATTTGTCCGCCGGCGAGGGCCGCTCGAAGTGATACCGATACACCGGCTTCTCTCCCGTCGCCACCTGCGCCTCCAGCCAGCTCCACGTGCCGTACGCGATGAAGGAATCGCCCGCGAAATCAATCGCCGAGCGCACCGCCTCCTCATCCGTGCTCGCCGGATAGAGCTTCAGGAAGTCCTCCCCGCGTTCATCGAAATTCTTCTTTGCCTGTTCCTCGAAACTCTGCACCGTCGGCGGGTGCGGAAAATTCACCGCCAGCGCGCTGGGCTCATCGCGATTCCATCCCGCGATCAGCGGAATGTGCGCCTGCTTCCCTTCCTTGAAGATGTCCGCGACGCTCTCCGGCAGAAAATAGCCGTCGATATCCGGCCCCACCGGCGAGCGCATGCCCGGCGTCGATGCCCCGGACAACTTCGTCATCAGATCCTGCGCGCTCATCGCCCGCAGGGCCGCCAGATCCGACGTGCCGAACGTTGCCAGCGCCCATGCCGTGTTCGACTTCTCCTTCCGGTCCAGCGGCTGGAAGGCCAGCCCGCGCGCCGCGAACGCTCCGCCGCTCTCGCCAATCGCGTGCTGGAACAGTCCCTGCGCCAGCGGAGAAGCCATCTGCGCGCTCACCGAAAACGATCCCGCCGACTCCCCAAACAGCGTCACATTGTTCGGATCGCCGCCGAAATTTTTAATGTTGCGCTTCACCCACTCAAGCGCCGCCGTCTGATCCAGCAGCCCATAGTTGCCCGAGGCATGCTGCGGCGATTCCGCCGCAAGGTCCGGATGAACGAAGAATCCAAACAAGCCCAGGCGGTAATTCATCGAGACCACCACCACGCCCTTATGCGCGAGGTGCGTGCCATCCTGGCGCGGCTCCGACGTTGCGCCTCCCATGTATCCGCCGCCGAAAATCCACACCATCACCGGCAGCTTCGCCTTCTTGTCCTTCGCCGGGGTCCACACGTTCAGATTGAGACAGTCCTCGCTCTCCCCCGGATCGCGAAACCGCATGTCCTTGAAGACAGGAAGCTGCATGCAGCGAGACCCAAAGTTGGTCGCGTCCTTCACGCCTGACCACTTCGCTTCCGGTTGCGGAGGCTTCCAGCGCAGCGGCCCCACCGGCGGCGCGGCAAACGGAATCCCCAGAAAAATCCGCACCTGCCCATCGTCGCTCAGCTTCCCCTGCACCTTCCCCTTATCGGTTTTCACCTGCAAAGGATTCGCAGCGCGCGCCGTGATCGCGAAGATCGCGCAGCACGCACAGACCGCAAAGCACACCGCTCCTCTGAAAAGACGCATCCGGGCCTCCAGCACAGCAACAGGATTGAAACAGAAGACTCACCAAAATATCAGAGCTTCAGCGCGCGCCGCTCCGCCGCGAGCAGGTCATCGATATTTTCGCGTTCCCGAATCACCCGCGCCCGCCGCCCGTCCACCAGCACTTCCGCGGGACGAAGCCGCGTGTTGTAGTTCGAAGCCTGCGACATGCCATACGCGCCCGTATCGAGAATCGCCACCAGATCGCCCGGCCGCACCGACGCCAGCTCGCGATCCCGGGCAAAAAAGTCGCCCGTCTCGCATACCGGCCCCACCACGTCCACCACCGTCTTCCGGCCTCCGCGCCGCGCCGCCACCGGAACAATCTCGTGGTACGCCTGGTACAGCGCCGGACGAATCAGGTCGTTCATCGCGGCATCGGTGATCACAAACGTCTTGTTCCCGTTCTTCTTCACGTAGAGCACCCGGCTCAGCAGCGCGCCCGCCTGCGCCACCAGAAACCGCCCCGGCTCCAGCAGCAGCGTCACATCCTTCACAGCCGCCGCCGATGCGATCAGCGCCTCGGCATATTCGCGCACCTTCGCCTCGGGATCGAACGGCCGCTCAGCGTGATATTCAATCCCCAGTCCGCCGCCCAAATCCATATAGCGGATCGCGTGCCCGTCCCTGCGCAGCTCCGCGATGAGTCGCGCCACCCGCTCCGCCGCCGCGCCAAACGGCTCCGCGGCGCGGATCTGCGAGCCGATGTGCACGCTCACCCCTGCCGGCTCCAGATACTTCCCCGCCCGCCGATACAGCCCGCGCGCGCGGCGAATCTCGATGCCGAACTTGTGCTCGCTCATGCCGGTCGAAATGTACGGATGCGTCTCCGCAAACACATCCGGATTCACGCGCAGCGCGATCCGCGCCCGGCGCCGCAGCTTCGCCGCCCGCTCCGACAGCAGCTCCAGCTCGCCTTCGCTTTCGACATTGAACAGCAGGATGCCCGCCCGCAGCGCCAGGTCCATCTCCGCCGCCGTCTTGCCGATCCCCGAAAAGACCACGCGCTCCGCCGCAGCCCGGTCGACCGCCAGAACCCGTTCCAGCTCGCCGCCGGAAACAATATCGAACCCGGCGCCCCGCGCCGCCAGCATTTGCAAGATCGCCAGCGACGAGTTCGCCTTCACGGCGTAACAGATCACGTGCGGCACGGTACTGAATGCCTTCTCAAACAAGTCGAACCGGTGCGTGATGTGACTGGCCGAATAAATATAGAGCGGCGTGCCATAGCGGCGCGCCAGCGTTTCCAGGCTCACGCCATCGCAGTGCAGCGGTGCGCCCGCAGTCGGGCGAATAAATGGACGAACGGAAATCGCGATCTCTCCCTCAACCTTTTCCCTGAGACTAACGGCGTTCGCCGCACCGGTAAATAGCTTGCGGTGTACTCGATGCACCGGACGAGCGCGGTTTCACCCGTTACGGATGCACATCCAGTTCGAAATTCATGACCGCATTGGTTCCCACTACGGCCGTGACCATCAGCCGCCCCGCCATTCCATACGCCACCAGCGGTGTCAGCGTCACCGACCCATCCAGCCCCGAAGTCGCCTGCGCCGCTGCCTGCCCCAGCAGCGGAGCGGGCGGGCAACTTCCTCGCGCTGGGCACGCCTCCGTCCATCCCCAAAATGCCTGTTCGAACGTGACCGTCGCTCCCGCCACCGCGTTCCCAAACGCGTCGATCACGTGCAGCGCCACCGGAGCGAAGCTCTGCCCCGCGGGAATGTACTGCTGTGTGCCGCTCCAGGCAATCAGGCCTTCCGTGCTTGGCTGCACCGGAATCACCTGCATCGCCGCGCACGTCTGCGTGCCGGAGATACACGCATTGACACTCGCCGCCACGCTCGCCGTAAAAGGCCCGGCCGTGACCTGGCTCGCTGCAACTCCGTCCGCCCCCGTCGCGCTCTGTCCCTGCGAGATACTGACGCCCGCGCCCCCTGCCGTCCAGGTAATGCTCTGCCCGGCTAACGGATTCCCCGCAGCATCCACCACCATCGCCTGCACCGGCCAGCTCACCGTCGCTCCCATGGCGATGTACAGAGTCGGCGTCAAAGCCACGATGCCGGCCGAAGCCGCCCCGCTGAACTGATCGATCACACTGCTGCCGTTGGCGAGCGTTGCTGTGACCTGCGTCAGCACCGCCGCATTCGGCGTCACCAGCAAAGTCGCCGTCCCATCTCCGCTCGTCACCGCGCTGCACGTCGCCTGCCCACACGCCAGCGCCGCCGATCCCAGCGTCACCCCAAAACTCACCGTGACGCCCGGCGCCGGCTGCTGCGTCTCCACGTTGACGACGCGCACCGTCAGCGGCTGCGGCACGCCCAGGCTCACCGTTTCCGACGGCCCGCTCACCAGCGAAACCGCATCGTTGCTGCCCGCGTCGTAGCTGAAGCCGTCGCCGATCGCCGCCATCGCCAGCGTTTGCGTGTCCTGAATCTGGATCGGCACCATTCCCGTCACGCCGCCCGACGCCGGCGCGACAGCCACAATGGTGTTCGGCGTAACGCTCGTCACCTGCGCCGCCACTCCGTTGACCGTCACCGTCATTGCGCGGCAAAATCCCATCCCGCGAATTACGATCTGCCCACCCGTCACCGGCAGCCGCGCCGGCGTCACGCTGTCCGCGTACACAATCCGCCCGTGGTACGCGTAATCCGGTCGCCCGTCGCCACGGAAATCCGCAAATCCGATGCGCACCTCGCTGTCACCCACTGTCAGCACCGGCAACGCCGTCACGCCCAGCATCCCTGTATTGAATGGCTGCACCGTCGCGGTCACCGGAGGCGTGCCGTAGGCATCGCTTCCGTTCCAGGCGCCAATCACCATCTGCGCCTTCGTCTGCGTCGGAGCGCCCGTCTCGTCCAGCGCCTGCGCCTCAATCGTGAACTCGCGCGCCGCCCGCGCCCACAACTGGAACCACCCCGTGTGCCCGTACCCCGTGATCCGCGCGGTCCATTCGCCGCTCATCGGCACCATCGCCGGCTCCGCTTCCGTGCCATCCGCGCCGCTCTGCCCAGCCCGTGCGGAATCGCTCGCCACCACCGTCTGCGTCACGGCAGATCCGGCGCTCAGCCCGGTCAGCGTGATCGCCGGCAGCGTCCCCGAAGGCGCGACCTGCCCCGTCGTATAAGGCCCCACCGAGGCCGCGCCGGTATACAACGGATTCACCGGCTCAAAGCTCAGCTGATAATCCGCGCTCGTCAATCCAGGCGGTAGCGGCACACCGCTCAAGTCGAAGAATCCCTCCAGCGTCGTGTCATGGCTGCCGAACCGGTTCAGCGGATTTCCAACCGCATCCGTCCAGCCCGTCACAGGATTCCCCGCCTCTCCCGCGAAATACGCGCCGCTGACCGCCGTCGCCGTGTACCGCACATCCGGCAGTCCATCCACCAGCGGCCGCAGCACTACATTCACCCCCTGCATGCCTTGCCCGCGCGCAAACGCGATCGTCCCTCGCACAGAAATCGTCGCCGACGCGGTCAGGGTCTTTCCCGGAAAGCTTCCGATATTCGCGGCCGTAACGGGATACAGCCGGTTCAGCGCGGCGACGTCGTCGGTACGCAGTGTTGTCCCATCCGGCATGCAGGTGCCGCCGCTCGCATTGCACAGCCGTTCCATCGCATGCATGATGGGCCAGCCTGCCAGCCCATCCTCGGTCATCGCAGTCGCGTCAAACATCTCTTCATTCGTCTGCGACCAGTCCAGCCCCAGCACCTGCCCGAAGCCGCGCACCAGCTGATACTGCAGGTTTGCGATCTGCATCGCGCTTGTTGCGCAAAGCCCGTTCACCAGGATCAGCGCATGCACAATCGTTCCGCTGGTCGAAAAATTGTCGACGCTCACCATCACGCCATTGCTCTGGCACGCCAGCGGCGAACTCGCTCCGCTCCCGTAGATTGCATCAATCACCGCGCCGGTCTGGTCGTAGACAATGCCCACCGGAGTCGCCGTCGCGCCCGTCTGCAGGTCAGCAGGCAAATCCGCTTCCGTCGCTCCCGCGGGCAGCGAAGCATCCACGTTCTCCGCCAGACTTCCGCCCGCCTGGATCGATACCGCCGCCGTGTTCACGCTGCTCCAGATGCCCGCCGCCTCCGCCAACATCGCATTCGCCTGGCTGTTGCTCACCTCCGCGCTCAGGTCGCTCAGGTCGGTAAAGTACGTCACCTGCCCGTTCGCCCAAACGATCGGCTGCCCCTCCACACCCGGGCTGAAATACCCGAGCCCCGCAACATGTCGCGGACCTCCGGCCAGCATCGCCTGCCCTGCCAGCAGCCACGCCAGCGCGCCGGCTCCGGCGAATCGCTGTGCCGTTCTGATCCACCTCCGCACTCCAGGACGTCTTTCCACGCTGCGCATCGTTCGTTGAATCAGCCGTGAAGACTGCCTCCGCGACCATTTCCCCACAGAGCGGGCGGGCCAGCAGAAGAATCGGAGGCAATTCGTCGCGCATCAGTTCACTTTGGAACGGAGGCTTCATGCGGTTCCAAACCGGAACCGCTCGAACTCCGGCGGAGTGCGCTCCGGGATTTCGTCAGATCCCCGGCTGCGCACAGGTACAATCGAAAGTTCAGGCACAATGTCCGATCAGACTTACGACACAGTCATCCTGGGATCCGGCTGCGCCGGACTCACTGCGGCCATCTACACGGCACGCGCCAATCTCAAGCCCCTGGTCCTCGAAGGCCATGAGCCCGGCGGCCAGCTTTCCATCACCACGCTCGTCGAGAATTTCCCCGGCTGGCCCGACGGCATCCAGGGTCCCGAGCTCATCGAGAACATGCGCAAGCAGGCCTCGCGCTTCGGCGCGCAGTTCCGCCTTGGCCACCTGGTCACCGCCGACCTGATGAAGCATCCCTTCTCTTTGAACCTCGGCAGCGAGAGCATCCATGCGCGCACCCTGATCATCGCCAGCGGAGCCTCGGCGCGCTGGCTCGGCCTCCCCTCCGAGCAGGCGCTCATCGGCCACGGCGTCAGCTCCTGCGCCACCTGCGACGGCTTCTTCTTCTCCGGACACGAGATCGCGGTCATCGGCGGCGGCGACTCCGCTATGGAAGAAGCGCTCTTCCTCACCCGCTTCGCTTCGAAGGTGTCCATCATCCATCGCCGCGAGCACTTCCGCGCCTCGAAGATCATGCTCGACCGC
>DATGJK010000132.1:0-9654 GCA_035295245.1 Acidobacteriaceae bacterium | reverse complement strand
CGTCTGGGAGCAGATGGCCGATTACCACGCCGAGCATCGCTACAGCCACCAGGGAAACAAAGGGGTCGCTAAGCTCCATCGTGGCCTGCGGCTGCGCATCGAGAACGCAGGTTCGGCGCCCGAACACAGCAATCAGCGATTGAGGTTTCGCATTCATCTTGCTCCCCATGGAGAGTGGCGTGTCTGCCTGAGCTGGATGGCTTATGTCGATGGCGAACTTCTTCCCCTGGCCGCGCAGTGCTCATGCGTGGATTCCAGTGACTGGAATCGGAGACGCAACGATCTGCTGCAGGCCGCCACCTCGTTTTCCTCGCCGCATACGGGCGATCTCACAGACCTGGTTCACCGCGTACTTGAAAGATCGCGGCTCGACGTCGCCGACCTGCGAATGTATGACCGGGATAGTCCGGGCGGAGTTGCGTTGGCAGCGGGCGTTCCCACCTACATGGAAGTCTTTGGCCGCGATCTGCAGGCCGCGGGCTGGCAGGCCGCACTCCTGGGGCCGGAGTTCCTGCGCGGCGCACTGAACGTCCTCTATAAGCTCGGAGCCAGCGAAACGAACGACTGGCGCGATGCGCAGCCTGGCCGGATTCCGCACGAGATCCATACGGATCCGCTTTCGATCCTGAACTTCCGTCCGAAGAGTCTTTATTTCGGATCGGTCACGAGCTCCTATCTGCTGCCCGTGTCAGCTTCCGAACTGTGGCACTGGACCGGCGACCTCGATGACGTGCGTCCTTACGTGAATGCGTGCATGGACGCGCTTGCCTGGGCTGACAAGTACAGCCTGGATTCGACCGGGTTCTACCGGTATCAGACCCGCTCCACGCAGGGCGTAAAGAACCAGGGCTGGAAGGATTCCGACGACGCGATCGTCTATCCCGATGGCTCGCAGGTGGATACCCCGACCGGGACGAGCGAGATGCAGGCTTTCGTCTATGTCGCCAAACTGCACTTCTCGGAAGTGATGTGGCGCCTCGGGCATCCGGATGTCGCGCGGCGCCTGTTTACCGAGGCCGAGGAGCTGAAGAAGCGATTCAATGAGAAGTTCTGGATGGAGGATGAAGGGTTTTATGCGATGGGAATCGATTCGAAAGGAGAACCGATCCGCAGCATCGCGGGGGATGCGGGGCACTGTTTGCTGGCGGGCATCATCGACGAGTCGCGGATTCAGCGAACCGCCGCACGGCTGATGCGCGACGATCTGTTTTCGGGCTGGGGCATTCGAACGCTGTCGTCCGAGCATCCCGCGTTCAATCCATTCTCCTATCATCGCGGCTCAGTGTGGCCGGTCACCAATGCGGGGTTCGTGATGGCATTCAGCCGGTACGGACTCGCCGGTGAAATGCATCAACTCGCACGGGCGATCTTCGACGCCGCCAGCCTGTTTGAGCACAATCGTCTTCCCGAAGTCTTCGCCGGACACCAGCGCACGCCGGATCATCCATTCCCCGGCATGTACGTGCGTGCGGACTGGCCACAGGCCTGGTCGGCGTCGGCGCCATTCCTGATCCTGCAGGCGCTGCTCGGCATTTATCCATATGCTTCGGCGAACCTGCTCTTCATCGATCCGCACCTGCCGGAGTGGCTGCCGGAAATAACCGTGCACCGGCTGCGAGTCGGCCAGGCCGCGATCACGCTGCGGTTCAGGCGAAACGCGGACGGAAAAACCGAGTACGAGATCGCGGATCTGAACGGGACGCTGCATGTCGTTCGCCAGCGCAGTCCATGGTCGCTCACGACCGGATGGGCTGAACGCATCCGTGATGCTGTCGAAAGCCTTCTGCCGCATCGGCTCGCGAGTTAGTCCCGTTGTGCCGTACGGCGCCACCGCTGTCGGAGTCGCTCGCCGGAGTTGCGTCCCGGATGCATGCGCGGAATTATCCAGGTATCCTGCGGCAGGCTGCCTGCTGGTAGAGGAAAGACCAGCAGGGCGCCTGCGTCGGAACTAAACGTTATATGTGGAAGAAGACACGCGCCCTCCACGGCCGGTCCAGTTGGTGTGGAAGAACTGGCCACGGGGCTGATCGACGCGCTCGTAGGTGTGCGCGCCAAAGAAGTCGCGCTGCGCCTGCAGCAGGTTGGCGGGCAGCCGGGCGGTGCGATATCCGTCGAAGAACGCCAGTGCGGTCGAGAACGCGGGAGTCGGAACTCCCAGCGCGATCGCCTTCACAATGGCCTTGCGCCAGGAAGCCTGATATTCGTTCAGCACGCCGGAGAAGAAGCTGTCAAAGAGGAGGTTGTGCAGGTCCGGTTGTTTGTCATAGGCGTCTTTGATCTTGCCCAGGAAGCGGCTCCGGATAATGCAGCCGCCACGCCACATCAGCGCGATGCCCCCCATGTTCACCCGCCAGCCAAAAGCCTTTGCCGCTTCGCGCAGCAGCATGTAGCCCTGCGTGTAGCTGATGATCTTCGAGCAGTAGAGAGCGCGCCGCACATTCTCGATGAAGTCCGCGCGATCGGCGGTTGCGGCATTTCCTGTCGGACCCTGCAGGACCTTCGAGGCAGTGACGCGCTCTTCCTTAATGGCCGAGAGGCAGCGCGCGAAGACCGATTCGCCGATCAGTGTGACCGGCATGCCAAGATCGAGGGCGCTCTCGACGGTCCATTTGCCGGTACCCTTCTGTCCAGCGGTGTCGAGGATTTTATCGACCAGCGGTGTGCCGTCTTCATCCTTCTTGGCGAAGATCTTGCTGGAAATCTCGATCAGGAAGCTGTCCAGTTCGCCCTTGTTCCAGTCAGCGAAGACTTGCGCCAGTTCGTCGGGAGTGAGGTTCAGCGCATGCTTCAGAATGTCGTAGGCTTCGCAGATCAGCTGCATATCGCCATATTCAATGCCGTTGTGCACCATCTTCACGTAGTGCCCTGCGCCCGCATCGCCGACCCAGTCACAGCACGGCGTGCCATCCTCCACCTTTGCTGCAATCGACTGGAAGATATTCTTTACGTGCGGCCAGGCTTCAGGGTTGCCGCCTGGCATGATCGACGGTCCGAAGCGCGCGCCTTCTTCGCCGCCGGAGACGCCGGTGCCGATGAAGAGAATGCCTTTCGCGGCCAGATCCTTCGTGCGGCGATTCGAATCCGTGAACAGAGAATTGCCGCCGTCGATAACGATATCCCCGGGCGAGAGATACGGCAGCAGGTGATCGATCATCTGATCGACGGTATCGCCGGCCTTCACCATCAACATCACGCGCCTCGGCGGCTTCAGGAGCGAGACGAACTCCTGAATGGAGTGCGCGCCAACGACCTGGGTTCCCTTCGCTTCGTTGGCGATGAAGTCGTCGACCTTGGAAACGGTCCGGTTGAAGACGGCCACCTTAAATCCGTGGTCATTCATGTTCAGTACCAGGTTCTGGCCCATCACGGCGAGGCCAATCAAACCGATGTCGCAGCTTGCGTCTGGCATATGTACTCCGGGCAGAGAAAATTGATGGAAATTGCGCGCGTTTCTTTTCAGGATAAGCCACGGGTCGGCCCGTCACCACATTACTCGCGGCGCAGTACCCCCGTGCGAGATTAGGTTCAGTATCCAGCCGCTTTGCCGTAGTGCTGCCGATGATCCTGGCCGCCCTCCAGCATCCCTGTCTTCGGGTCGACTGCGATGCACTCGCCATCGCTCCAGTGGCCGCCGATCTTCAGCTTGTAGCCGTCCGCGCGTAGACCTTCGATGGTCGTCGGCGCGAATCCCGGTTCCAGATAGAGAACGTCGGGCAGGTACTGGTGATGGAACCGCGGGGCGTCCACGGCCTGCTGGATGTTGAGCCCCTCATCGGCCACACTGAGGAAGATATTTGCAACAGTCGTGATAATGCGGCCGCCGCCGGGCGATCCGAGTACCATGGCGACCTTGCCGTTTTTCAGTACGATCGTTGGCGTCATGCTCGACAAGGGACGCTTGCCCGGCGCGATCGCGTTGGCCGGGCCCTGGATGAGTCCGAACATGTTCGGCACGCCCTGCTTGGCCGCAAAGTCGTCCATCTCATCGTTCAGCAGGAACCCCAGCCCGGGCACCGTCACGCCCGATCCAAAGCCGCCGTTCAGGGTTGTCGTCACCGCGACCGCGTCGCCTTGCGCGTCGACGATCGAGTAGTGCGTCGTGTCCGCCGCTTCCTGGCGAACCTGCGCCATTGTGGGCGGCGGAGGAACGAATCCCGCCGGGCGCTCGAGATTGGCCGAGACGCTCGCCTTATCGGGAAGGATGCTCCCCCGCCACGCTGCTGCATATCGCTGGCTGATGAGCTGCTCGACCGGGATATTCACGTAATCCGGATCGCCGAGGTAATTCGAGCGATCCATATAAGAACGCCGAAAAGCCTCTACGATCAGGTGCATTTCGGGCGCGGTCCGGTCTCCCAGCGGATCCAGTTGGAATCCGTTGAGGATGTTCAGCATTTCAATCAGTGCGACTCCGCCTGAGGAAGGCGGTGGCGCGCTGACGATTGTGTAGCCGTGGTAGCTTCCGGTGACGGGCTCGCGTTCTTTCACCGTGTAGCGGGCCATATCTTCAGCGGTGATGAGGCCACCGCCCTTCTGAACGGCTGCAGCGATCTGGCGCGCCATCGACCCATGGTAGAAATCGGACGGATCGGCCGCGATGCGGCGCAGCGTCTGCGCCAACTCCGGCTGGCGGAAGGTCTCCCCGGCTTTATAGAAATTGCCGTCGCGCTGGAAGGTCTGCTTCGAGGCGGGGAAGCCGGTGAGGATCTCGTCATGCAGTTCGGCAGCCTCTTCGCTGCTGAGAACGAATCCGTCGGCCGCCAGCCGAATCGCCGGAGCCATCGCCTGAGCGAGCGTTAGCTTGCCGTACTTCTTCTCGGCGTATACGAGTCCGGCAACGGAGCCGGGGACACCAATGGCGCGATATCCGATGATGCTGGCGTTCGGGATCACATCGCCTTTGGCATCGAGGTACATGTTCGCCGTTGCCGCCAGCGGCGCTTTTTCGCGGTAATCAATAAAGATATTCCTGCCGGTGTGGTCGTGGATGAGCATGAATCCGCCGCCGCCAATATTGCCGGCGACAGGATGAACGACAGCCAGGGCAAACCCCACCGCAACCGCCGCGTCGACAGCGTTCCCGCCCTGCTGCAGAATTTCTACCCCTGCATCGGTGGCCAGGTGATGAACGCTGACGACCATGGCGTGCGGCGTGCGAACCGGCTGATCGTCCCCGAGTTTGCTGGTCGCCGTGCTCGAGACGTTAGGAGCGGCATCCTGGCCGGGAGCCGGTGAAGCAGCCAGGAAGATGCCGAGCAGCGAAATCAGAGCGACGAAGCCACGCAATCGACGTTGAAATAATGCTTTGTTCATGGGGATTCCAGCCGCGAAGACTGGCTGCATTGTACGGCAGCAGAAGACACGCATCGACCCCGGATGCAGCCGCCACAATATGTTTGACCCTCTTCATGGGCCCACCATAGACTTGATTTCAGCCGTTTCCGGTCCAACTGCGTATGCTGTCCTCTCTCCGTCCGCGTTCTCCTCTGGTTTCTTTCCTCTGCATGCTGGCACTGCCGCTGGCGACCTGTGCGGCGCAACAGCCGCGCCAATCGCCTCCCGGAAATGCGCCGTACAGCTCTTCGCAGCCTCCAAATGCAACTCTGCCCTCGAACCAGCAATTAGAGACTCCTCCGGAACGGCAGAGCACGCCCGCCCGACCATCGCTGATGGATCCTGCCGGCCCGGCTGTCAGCCTCGAAACCAGTGAAGCCATGTTCGACATTGCTGTCGCGCTGAATGCCTGTGGTTATGACCGCGGCCTTGCCGACAGCGATCCTGTCCGCCAAAGAGTGCGCGACCAGGTAAGCCAGGCAATCATCGCTTCCGCCCAGGCACGCGACGATCGTGACAAGCTGTGCCTTTACGTTGACCAGCATCAGCTTTCCGACCCGGCCCGCTCGCTGGCGCAATACGTCTCCCTGGCTCTGTATCTCTCGCCTCCTCCGGAACTCACGCCCAGCGTTGATGAAGAGGAGATGCCGCCGGATGCTACCGGTGTGGAACTGATGCTGCCTCTCGTGCGGAAATTCGCGGCTGATGTGGATCTGCACGTGATCTGGCTCGAAAACCGGCCGGCTTACGAGCAAATGGTGAACCGGCTGCACGAACCCTTGTCGCAGATGATCGTCAGCACCAACTACTACCTGAAGGTGCCCGCGTCGACATCCAATGCGCGGCGCTTCCTGGTTGTGCTCGAACCGATGCTCTCGCCGGCGGAAACAAACGCGCGCGTTTACGGGCCGGATTACGTCGTAGTGGCCTCGCCCAAAGGCGGCCAGATTGCGATGAACCTGGTTCGCCACGCTTACCTGCATTACCAGATCGAGCCCTTGCTCTACGAGCGCGAGGACTCAATGGATCGCATGCTGCCGCTCCTCAGGATTGTGGATGATGCTCCGCTGCAGTTCACATTCAGGAGCGACATTGTCGCGCTGGTCATCGAGAGCATGATCCGCGCCATCGAGGCGCGCACCATGGATACGGGTGTGCAGGAGGTCAAGATTCCGGCGGGCCTGTCGCACAGCGCCTCGGAGCCCTACGAACGCGCGCGTGCCGCTGCGATGGAGAAGATGGCCGCCATTCGCCAGCAAAACGTGAATCACTCCATGGCGCAGGGCTATGTGCTGACACAATACTTCTATAACCAGCTGATCGCTTTCGAAAAGAACCCTGAGAGCCTGGATGAGGCGATCGGACCCATGGTCTACGGCATGGACATTGCCGCCGAGATTCACCGCGCGAAGCAAATCACCTTCGATGCGCACGGGGAAGAGGACATGATGGGCCATGCGCCGCAACAGCCCAAGGGTCTCGATCTCGCCGAACTGAAGCTGGTCAGGGGAGACATCGCGGGCGCGGACGCTATGGCGCGAGAGGCGCTGGCCACGCACACCGGCGATCCCGGACAAGCGGATTTCATTTTGGCGCGAGCGGAACTGCTGAGCGGCAAAACGAGGGATGCGCAAGGGACATTCAAAACCACGCTGACCGCAGCGAAGGATCCGCGAACGTTGGCGTGGACACACATCTATCTGGGGCGCATTCTGGATGTCGAGTCATCGGCGTGCGGACAGCAAAGCGCGCAGGGAACTGTGGATCCAGGTGACTGCCGTTCATTGCGAGACGAGGCGATCGCTGAATACAAGGCAGCTCTGACGGTTCGGGATGGGCGGCCGGATACGAAGCAGGCAGCCGAGCAGGGTCTGAAGCAGCCTTTCACACTGGCACAGCCCTCGGGGCCCGACAGCGTTGACAAGACCAACGCCACTTCGCAGTCCAGCCCCCGCTCGACATCCCCGGCGCCTCCGCAGAAATAAACGGTCCCACCGGCCCTCTGCAATAATTGTGGAGACAGCAGCGTGCATGCAGCCCCCCGTCCCCCATTCCCGTGATGCCAGCGAAATCGACCTTTCCGGTGATCCCGATGGAACTGCAGCACTCGCGGTTGAGCAGCTGGAAGGCGATCTGAACTACCACTTTTCAAGAAGTAGCTTTCTGATCCAGGCGCTCACCCATCGATCTCTCCTCGCCGAAGACATTTCGCCTCATGGCACACGAGAGGATAACGAACGTCTGGAATACCTGGGTGATGCGGTCGTCGGTCTGGTCGTGGCGGAGTCTCTGTACCGGCGATTTCCCGATCTGCAGGAGGGCGAGTTGACACGGTTGCGTGGTGCGCTGGTCAGCCGGGAGCACCTGGCCAAAGTTGCCGGGTCGCTGGATCTCGGCAGCTACCTGCAGCTGGGCCGAGGCGAGAAACGTACCCGTGGACGCGCCAAACGATCTCTGCTGGCCAACGCGATGGAGGCGGTAATTGGCGCAGTGTATCTCGACGCCGGGCTCGATGCTGCGCGCAGAATCATCGAAGCGAAGGTGATCGAACCTGACGTGGATCTATTGCGCGAGCAAATGGGAGAGGGCGGAAGCCTGGGAGACTTTAAATCTGCACTACAGCAGCTGCTGCAATCCCGGAAGCAGGGCCAGCCGGAATACCGAACCACAGCGGAGGCGGGCCCGGATCATCACAAATGTTTCTACGTCGAAGTGCGCGCCGGCGGTGAGGTGCTGGCTGAGGGATCGGGGCCGACCCGAAAAGCCGCGGAACAGGAAGCGGCACGTGGCGCAATGCAGCAAATCAGGCAATCAGGAGCGGCAGAGTGAGCGCCACCGAACAGTCCCTCCGCGCCTCCGGGCAACCGGCAGCGGCTTCTGCCGGGGCGCAAATCGAACCCGCGCCGCTCGCGCGACGATCTCACCACAGCGCAAATCCCGGCCTGCTGGAGATGGTGCGGTCGCTCATCTCAGTGGTAGTCATCGCGCTGTTCATCCTCACGTTTATCGTTCAGCCGTTCAGGATACCCTCAGAATCCATGGAGCACACTCTCCTGGTCGGCGACTTTCTGCTGGTCAACAAAATCGCCTATGCTCCCCCAGGTATCTGGAAGTGGGTGATGCCGTATCGACAAGTCCGCCAGGGCGATATTGTCGTGTTCCACTATCCGCCCAATCCGCCAGAGCACGTCGTCAAACGGGTTATCGGATTACCCGGCGACCGGATCCATCTCGAGAACGGACGAGTCTGGGTCAACGGCGTTGAACTGACGGAGCCTTATGTCTCGTACGAGCCGGCGTACGCAGACGATTTCCGCGACAATTTTCCCAGCCAGATGTATACCGATCCGGGCGTGAATCCCAAATGGTGGACGGAAATGAGTCGCGACATCCACGGCGGCGAACTGGTGGTTCCGCCTGGCGATTACTTTGTCATGGGAGACAACCGCAATTTCAGTCTCGATAGCCGCTATTGGGGATTCGTAACTCAGGACCATATCGTCGGTCGTCCACTGCTGATTTACTTCTCTCTACGCGAGGCGTCGGCCACGGATGTCGCTCAGCCCCTGAGTGATAGACTCGGACAGAAACGCGATCTTCTGAGCCGGATCGAGGATTTTGCGCGCTGGGATCGTTTCATGCAGGTCGTGCGCTAGAGACCTTCCACCATGGAGCAAACGCTGGAAAAGCAAGCTGAGATCAAGCACGAAGAGACGCCGCTGGAGGCTTTTGCGTCAATCTGCGGCGTGCTGGTCGTCGGACTTTTTGTCCTGACCTTCATTTTTCAGAATTTTGCCATTCCCTCCTCCTCGATGGTGAAGGCTCTGCTGGTCGGGGATCACGTGCTGGTAGATCGCATTACGCTTGCGCCGCCGGCACGCTGGGCACCCCTGGTTTACTACCGGAACGTGCGTCGCGGCGACATTGTCGTCTTCTACAAACCGACGCTGGAGTCGAACGGCGAGCATTTGTTTCTGGTGAAGCGGGTCATCGGCATTCCCGGTGATCGCATTCATCTAAACAATGGGGTCGTCTACAGAAATGGACAGGCCCTGCAGGAGCCCTACGCACCGCAGCCGCCTTACCCTGACTACCAACCCTATCGCGACGATTTTCCTGATGTGCCTCCAGCCGAGAGCGGCGATGTGACTGCCGAGTGGGCCGAAGCTCTGCCGTCTTATATCCAGAAAGGCGATCTCGTCGTGCCGCCGGGAATGTATTTCTGCATGGGCGACAATCGCACCGTCAGCCTTGACAGCCGATTCTGGGGTTTTGTGCCGCGCGCCAATATCGTTGGCAGGCCCTTGTTCGTGTACTGGT
>DATGJK010000131.1:0-13939 GCA_035295245.1 Acidobacteriaceae bacterium | reverse complement strand
GCAGCGATATTTCTCGGTGGGTCAGGAAGCAAGGCCTGACTATGATTTCGCCGAAAGCCGGCCATAACACGGGTTGATGTCGCAGAAAAATGCGCCAGACCCGGGATGACCTGGCGCACGTCGTTCGATACCGCTGAAGCTAGAAAACGATCTTTAGCGCGAATTGCCATACGCGCTGCGCGCCGGCTGTGCTGGGCGAATTCACCGTTCCGGTGCTGGTGCTGGTCGAGGTGATTTGTCCATACGTCCCCGAGGACACGGAGGATGTCGGGTTGGCAAGATTCGTATGGTTGAAGGCGTTGAACGCCTCCGCCTGGAACTGCGCGTGAACGCGGCGCTCAGGGGCGATGTCCTTAAAGAGCGACAGGTCGACGTCGTTGTAGCCAGGCCCCCGCAGATTGTTTCGCGGTGCGGTGCCAAAGGTGCCCACCGCATTCTTGGTGAAGGCCGCGGTGTTGAACCATTCCTGAATTTTGGTTACGCCTGCCGGACGTTTGGTGCTCACGCCGGGAACAACGTCGGCGAAGTCGTTGCCGACGCCGGAGTGGGAGTTGTCGACTCCGCTGGTGACGGTGAACGGCAAACCGCTTTGTGAGGTGATGATGCCGTTGATCTGCCATCCATTGGCGAAGGCGCCTGCGATCCCGTTTACATTCACACGCGGGAGCGCGTAATTGGCGGAAGTGGTGAAGCGCACTGCCTGATCGAAGTCGGCAACCCCGCGGGCGCTGTTCAGGTTGAACGGATTCGGCGGACCCGCCTGACCCTCGGTTCCGGATGAACCGTTGTCAATGGTCTTCATCCAGACCACGTTGGAGAGCAGGCTGAGGCCGTGCGCCACGCGGCGCGTGACATTGACCTCCAGCGCATTGGTCATGGCGTAGTCGTAGGGATCCATGAGTTCGACCGCGCCGAGCCCCGGATAGATCCTGTAATTGTTTTCCACGCCCGAACTCGGGGCTCCGACCGCAGGATTGAACTGCCGCGACGCCATGACGTGCACCGCATGATTGCCGACCCAGCCCACGTTCATGGCGAACCCGTGCCCGAGATTTTGCTCGACGGTGAAGTTATAAGCCTGCGTGTACTCCACCTTCGCGAAAGGATTGAGCACGCCGCCGGAGAGCGGCTTGATGAAGGTGTAGTTTTTGAATTGCGAAGGACCGATGTGGCCGCGCGGAAAGGGATCGCCGCCCGGATAGACCGCGTAGATGTTATCCCATGGAGTCTGGGGCGCAGGGATGTTCAGATAGAGGTCAACCGGCTGCATGGCGTCGGTGCGTTGATACAGCAGGCCCTCGGGGAATCCATAGAAGATGCCATAGGCGCCGCGGATCACCGTTTCTCCGTTGCCGAACACGTTGTAGGCGAAGCCGACGCGGGGAGCGAAGTCTTTGAAGTTGTTCTTGAATACTGATTTGGGCAAGCCGGGATCGCCGACGAACCACATCCCCTTCGGCGCGCCGGGAGCGACGGCGGACTGGAAATTCGGATTCTGCACATTGAAGCCAACCAGAGTGCCGTTGTCGTCGACGGGCGGCATCCACGGATCCCAGCGCACGCCCAGGTTGAGAGTCAGTTTGGGGCGGACTTTCCAGTCGTCCTGCAGATAAAGAGAGGGACGAATTTCACGCAGGTAAGCTTTGCGCCCGTTGTCCTGGAAGAACGAGGACTCATAGCCGAGATAGAAGCTGGCGAAGGGATCGCCGGAGGCAGTGAATCCAGCCGGCAGAGTTGTGCCGGTGGGAGCCTGCGTTTGCTGAGCGCTGAAGCTGTTGTCGCCCGGCGTGTAGGAGTAGTCGTCCATGTCGATGCGGTCGCGTTCCAACTCACCCCCCACGCTGAGGGTATGGGTGTGCAGCACCTTCACCAGCTGGGCGTCGATATCGAAGGTGGTGGAGTCCTGCGTCAAAGCGCCGCCGGAGAAGATATTGATGTACGAAAGATTGGCTCGCACGCCGGGGAACGGGACGAGATTCTCTGTCGGGCTGCCGTAATTGATGGTCTGACCGAGATCTTTCAGGGTCTTAAGGCCCGGAGCTTCGGGGATCTGGGTGCGCGCGCCGCGAAATCCTCCCACATAAACCGCGCCGGTGAGGGTGTTGGAGAATACGTGCGCCTCGCTGAGAGTCAATGACTGGTTGCGGAAGAGATTCAGGGCGAAGAAACCAAGCGGAGCGGTGAAGGGCCGCTGGAAGTTATCCTGGTTGTAGAAGTAGCGGCCGCTGATGTGGTCCTTCTCGCCGATGGAGTCATCGAGACGGACGAGGTACTGCGTGTTGTCGATGTTGTTGTTCGTGCTGGTGGACAGAGTGTTGTATTTGCCGGCGTTCGCTCCAGTCGCCGGCGACGAGGCATTGATTTCCGACTGCAGATACTGTTTCGCCACCGCAGCCGAGAGCGGGTCCATGGGGGTGGAGATCTTGTCCGTGATGGTCCCGCTGCAACTCGGGGCGGTTCCCGTTTGACCCCAGCCGCACCCGGTGGCCGGGTTGTAAAGAGCGATTCCGTGAGACGCGAACGCCGAGAAGTCGCCGGTCAGCTCAGCCGGCGTGGGCACCTGAATCGTAATTGGAGTCGGTGCGGATCGCTGCTGCAGATCTTCGGCGGAGAAGAAGAAGAACGCCTTCTTGCTCTTGAACACCGGGCCGCCTACGGTGCCGCCGAACTGGTTCATCTTGAAGGGCGGCTCATAGGTGTGGTGCCAGAAGTAGTTGCGCGCGTTGAGCACGGTGTTGCGGAAATACTCCCAGGCTTCGCCGTGCAGCTGGCTGGTCCCCGACCGCGTCGATAGCTGGACCAGAGCGCCGGCGCCGGCGTGGTCGGCGCTGTAATTCGACGCCTGGATGGTGAACTCCTGCAGCGCATCGGGGTTGGGCATGGTGGGCACGGAGTCGAAGAATCGGTCGACGTAGATGGTGCCGTCCAGGGTGTAGGTGTTCTGGGTGGCGCGGAGGCCGTTGACGGAGAGGCCAGGATTATCCTGCTGCGTATTTTCGGTGCCGGCCGTGGTGACGACCGCGCCCGCCGTCAACGTGGTGAGTTGCAGCGGATTGCGCCCATTCAGGGGCAAATCCTGCATCTGCTGCTGTGTGATCGACTGAGCCACCGTGGAGGTGGTGGTTTGGATCTGCTGCATCTCCGAGGTGACGGTCACTCGCGTGCTTTGCGTGCCCACGGAGAGGCTGATAGGCAGGTCGATGGTTTGACCGGTGATCAGCGTCAGGCCGGGGCGCTCCTGCGTGGCAAATCCTTTGGCCTCGATCCTGAGGGTGTAGGCGCCGATGGGCAGGTCGGGAAAGACGAAGATGCCGCTGTCGTTAGACGCAGCTGTGCGGTTGATGCCGGTGGTCGTGGCCGTGGCCGTGACCGTCGCGTTGGGAATGACCGCGCCGCTGGGATCGGTAACGGTTCCACGGATGGTTCCGGTGGACTGAGCGAACGCCTGGGGAAGAGCACAAAGCGACAGCAGCGCTGCCAGACCGATGTAGATGAATTTGCTGATTCTTGTCTGCGTCATTGGATCCTTCCTGTGCAGAATGCCCGAAGGCTTCTGCGATGCATCGACTGTCCTCTCAAATGATCACAAGTGCTGCGGTTGGCCCGGCTTCAAACACGTGCGTGCGGTCCGTGCGAGCTTAAGCGAGCTCGTCGCGAGCCACGATCTTTCCAGACCAGTAAGACTGAAGCGCCATCATGACAGGCACGCTGGCCGCAATTCCGGCCGAAAGGGGAGCGTTGACCTTGTCGCCCTTGACGATTGCGTCGATGAAGTTGCTGGTGTGCGCGCGCTCCAGGCTTTGTGTAGCGACGACCTGTACGGGCTCGCCATCGTTCGGCGTGAGAGTGTAGCCCTTGCGCGTCAGATTCAGTGTTCCCTCGGTGCCCTCAAAATAGACGGTGGGCTCGGGATCGCGAATGGAAAGCACGGAGGATTCGAAATTCAGGTTCCAGTTGTTGTAGCGCACGATGGCGCTGACCGTGTCGGGATTGGTGAGATCGCCGCGCAGCTGATAGTCGCCCCCCAGCGCGGCGGCATGGGCCGGCTGGCTATCGCTCATCATCCACTGCGCCACGTCGGCCCAGTGGGTGAGGATGTCGGCGAGCAGACCGTTGCCGTAGTCGTGGTAGGAGCGCCAGGAACTGTAGCGGGAGGTCTCGTAGGGGACATTGGGAGCGGGACCGAGAAAGAGATCCCAGCGCAGGCCGGGCGGCTTGGGCTGCTCGGGAATATTGCGGCGCTGCCACGGGAAGTTGTGCCACACGGCGCGCGCGAACACAACATAACCCAGCTTTTGCGCGTCGAAGATCTCCTTTTTAGCGCGCATGTAGTGAGCTCCGCTGCGCTGCTGCATGCCGCACTGGAGCACCGCTTTGCTGCCTGACGCAGCGTGGGTCAGCGCGTCACGTTCGGACCAGCGATGTACGGTTGGCTTTTCCAGATAGGTGTGTTTGTTGGCGCCCAGCGTGGCCGTGGCGATCTCAACGTGGAGGTGATCGGGGGTGGAAATGAGAACCGCGTCCACGTTCTTGTTGTCGAGCAGCTTCTGATATTCGACAGCTGTTTCGGCTGCCGAGACGTGCTCTTTGAAATGCTGCTGGAACGCGGCGACCTGTTTGTCGTAGATGTCGCAAAGGGCGCGAATGTGCACGCGTGGATCCTCGGCGAAAGCGTCGGTGACGATGGTGCCGCGCCTGCCGAGACCGATAATGCCTAGGCCGACGCGATCGTTGGCGCCCAGAATGGAAGCATAGGACCGCGCCTCCATGCCGCGCGTGGCAACGGCAGCGGCTGCGCTTGTCAGGAGAAAGTCGCGACGGTTCACAGCGAGAAAGCCTCCTTCATGGCTTTGTAAGCCGGAGCAATGACCTTCAGGCCGCCTTGCGAATGATCGGCCCGCTCTTCCTCGTTTTCGACCCAGCCTTTCCAGCCGATCTGGCGGATGGTGGCGGCGACTTCCCGCAGCGGAAAGGTGCCGGTGCCGAGTTCGACATAATCGCCATTTTTGAAGTCGCGCAGGTGAAAGGCGACGATACGTTTGGAGTGGGCCCGGATGAATGCGGGCACGTCGGCGCCGCCGTGGTAGGCATGGCCGGCGTCCAGCACGAAATGGACCAGGTCCGGGTCGGTTTGGGTATAAAGCGCCTCAATCTCACCGATGCTGGACCGGAACTCCCACCAGTGGTTGTGATACGCAGCGGCCAGGCCCGCGGTTCGGGCGAAGCGGCCGGCGGCATTGAGCGCTTCGATCTTGCGTTTGAGCTGCTCGCGGTCTTCGCAGGGCGCTCCGCTCAGAATGAGGTACTTTGCGCCCAGGCCGGCTCCGCCGCGCGCGACCGGCTCATAGACTGAAGCTGCGGCGATCCGCGTCGCCTGATCGTAGAGGTTGTCAGGAAAGAAAATATGGATGCCGAAAAAGGTGAGGCCAGTTTGCTCGATGCTGCGGCGTGCCTCCGCCGGCTGAGCAAACTGCGGGCTCAGGTTGCGGAAGCTCGATTCGAAGCCCTGGTAGCCGAGTTGTCTGATCTGACTGAGGACATCGAGGAAGCTCTGGAAGCGATTCGGGTCGATGGGGAATGCGTTCAGCTGAACGCCGAAGCGGATCCCGGGCGGGACCTGAGCTCGCAGCGAGGGCGCGGCAAGGGAAGAGAAGGCTTCTCCGGCGGCAAACGCGCCCAAAGCCTGAAGAATTTGTCTCCTCGATTTGAGATTTGCCGTTGACTGCAAGCCTTCGATCCTTTCCTGCTGAGGTGGAGCGAATGCACCTTACGATAGACGATTCGGTTCGGAACGCATACCCGCGAAGCTCCTCTGCGCAGCCGGCCGGACGGTGCGCCGCACCGATTGACGCGGAGCGCGCGGGATACAGGATCGTACTGGGGAACGGAGTGAAGATCGGCAGTCCAGGTCTTCCATCATGGTTTGAAATCACTCGGGGGAGGCAAGCTCAAAGTTGGCGTGAATTATAGGAATGGAAAAATGAGGCTGTCAATCAATTTCAATCGATTCCCAACTGTCCAGGGCAGCGGAGACTCCACTCGCTGCAGCTGCGATGGAAGCCGGAATGCATGTGGCTGCGACGGCCTCGCCCGGCTCATTATCAGTCGCAATCGATTGACACTGGTTTGCGGGACTCGATATACAGTTCAAGACTCGGCGGAAGAGCACAGGGATTGTTTGTTGCTGCCCTTTAGGCATTCGGCTGCGAGAACGCTGGTTCCAGTGACGGCGCATGATGCCATCGGCGCCCCGGCATTCTCTTCAGAAGACTCACTGGAGGACCGGTGATCGAAGCGGACGCAACATGCCGGGCGGAGAGCGCGAGCGCAGCGGAGGCGCAAGACAGCAAGCGTCCGTGGCTGATTCTGACCCTGCTCTTCCTGCTCACCGTCGTCATGTTTGTAGCCCGGCAGGCGCTCAGCGTGATGGCGCCGGTGCTGCGCGGGATCTTTCATCTCTCCAACGAGCAATACGGGCGAATTGTGTCGGCGCTGGGGCTGGGCATGATGTCCGGCGAATTCCCCATGGGCATGCTGATGGATTGGCTCGGCGCCCGGCGGGGACTTGCGGTCGCAGTGTGCTGGTGGTCGGCGGCTACCGGTTCGCTGGCGCTGGCGGGGTCCGGACTGCAGCTTGGGCTCTCGCAGTTGTGGAAAGGCACCGGCGAATGCGGAGCCTATTCCGGCGGAGTGAAGACGATCACCCGGCTCTTCGAAAAGAAAGACCGCACCCTGGCCATTGGCATTTTCAACGGCGGCAGCGTCATTGGAGCAACTCTGGCGCCGCCGGTGATCGTATACCTGCTCCAGCACTACGGGTTTCGCATCGCATTTCTGGTCCCGACTGCGGCCGGCTTCCTCTGGATCCCGCTGTGGTGGTTCCTTTACCGGCGAGAGCCGAAGTCGGCGAAGGAGGCGGTGGGACCGCGTGTCTCGATGCGGCAGATGCTGGGGCAATCGTCGTCCTGGGCCGTGATGCTCTGCCGGTTCTTCATCGGACCCGTCATGCAGTTCTACTGGTACTGGACGCCGAGTTTCCTCTTCAACGCACTGCACATGACCATGACGCAGATCGGATTCCTGGGCTGGATTCCCTTCCTGATGGGCGATGTGGGCGGCGTGCTGGGCGGATGGTTTGCAGGAGTGCTGCTGCGCCGGGGAGTTTCGGTGCGCAACACGCGACGGATCTCGATGTATGGGAGCGCGCTGATCTGCGCGGTCAGCCTCGCGGTGCCGGTGATGCATGGCGTTGGCGCGGCGCTCGCCATGATCTCCATCGCCATCGCCGCTGATAATTTTCTCTCGGCGCACATGTTCGCCGCCGTGACGGATTTGTTTCCGGATGAGCAGGTAGGACGCGCCACCGGGCTGACGGGCATTGCGGGAGGATTAAGCGGAATGCTGTTTCCGCTGGTGACGGGGCTGCTGGTGGACCGCATTTCGTACGCGCCGGTGTTCGCGCTGGTTGCTATCATGCCGATGCTGGGAACGGTGGGTCTGTTTGCCGCCGGGCGTCAGTACCGGTTGCAGCAGCGTCTCGCTTTGCCGGCGGCGCAATTGCCGTGAGGCTCTGGACGCGCACGGACGAGAGGAGAACGACGATGCTGACACGAAGGAAATTTGTAGGGAATGCGGCAGCGGGCGTGGCGGCTCTGGCGCTCGATCGAAAGGCATTCGCGAACGCGGAGGAGCGGCCGATCGGCGTCCAACTCTACACGGTGCGGAGCATATTGCCGAACGATATTGCCGGCACACTGCAGGCGATCCGCAAGATCGGGTATCAGAACGTCGAGACGTACGTCGCGGAATACAAGATGAGCGCGAAGGATCTGCGGCAGGCCATCCTCGATGCCGGCCTGACGGTCCCCAGCGCGCATTTCGGTTACAACGATTTCGAATCGCGCTTCGATTACGCGAAGGAGCTTGGAGCCGAGTGTATCGTTTGCTCGATGATCCCGAAGACGATTGCGAACTCTGCTGACGGGTACAAGCGCGGCGCCGAGCAATACAACAAATGGGGCGAGCAGGCCAAATCGATGGGCATGCGTTTCGGCTTTCACAACCACAACGTGGAGTTTCAGCCCTACGGCGACGTGACCGGATTCGACGTGCTGATGCGGTACACCGATCCCGCGCTGGTGCAGTGGCAGATGGATTGTTACTGGGTGGCGCAGGCGGGGCACGATCCGGTGGCGTTGCTGCGGCAGTATGGGAATCGCATCCAGTCGCTGCATTTGAAGGATCGCAAGCCCAATGTGCCGACCTCGCTGAACACCGGCCCGGATGCAGCGCACTTTACTGAGGTGGGCGAGGGCACACTAGACTGGAAGACCATCTTCCGGCTCGCGGCCAACGATCGTATTCCCTGGATGTTTGTGGAACAGGACCAGACGGACAAGCCGCCGCTGGAAAGCCTGCAGATCAGCTACACGAATATCGAGAAGCTGATGCGGGCTTAGTTCCCAGGCTCCGCAGGCGCCGCGAGAAAGTCGAAGTCGCACCCCAGATTTGCCTGCGACACATGCTCGCGGTAAAGCGCGAGATAGCCGCGCTGTTCCTTCGCGACCGGCCGCACCCAGGCAGCGCGGCGCTCGTCGAGTTCCGCCTGCGGCACAAGCAGGTCGAGCCGGCGGTTCGGAATATCCAGCGCAATAGGGTCGCCATTTCTGACCAGAGCGAGCGGCCCTCCGACATAACTCTCCGGCGCGATGTGCAGCACGCAGGTTCCATAAGCGGTGCCGCTCATGCGCGCGTCCGAGATGCGCACCATGTCGCGCACGCCGCGCTCGAGGAGCTTGCGTGGAATCGGCAGCATGCCCCACTCCGGCATGCCCGGCCCGCCCTGCGGACCGGCACTCTGCAGGACGAGCACTGAATTCTCATCAACGTCGAGATCGTCGCTGTCCATGCGCGCCTGCATGTCCTCGAAATCGTGGAAGACCACGGCGGGACCGGTATGCTGCCACAAGCGCCGATCCGCAGCGACGGTCTTGATCACCGCGCCATCGGGCGCCAGATTGCCGTAGAGGATTGCGGTGCCGCCGTTCTCAATCAGCGGCGCGGTTCGCTCGCGGATGACGTCGCGGTTGATAACGCGTGCGCCTTCGAGATTCTCTCCAAGCGTTTTTCCGTTCACGGTGTGGCATTCGAGATCGAGGAGATCGGCGATCTCGGCCATCAACGCGCGCAAACCGCCGGCGTAATAAAAGTCCTCCATGAGGAATTCACCGGACGGCCGGACGTTGGCCAGCACCGGAACGTGGCGCGCAATCTCGTCGAAGAGCGAGAGCGGCAGGTCGAGGCCACGTCGGCGCGCAAGCGCTACCAGATGGATGATGGCGTTGGTGGAACCGCCGATGGCCATATCGACCGTAATGGCATTGCGAAAGGCCGCGGGCGTCAGGATTCGATCCGGCTTCAGGTCCTTCCATGCCATTTCGACGGCGCGGCGGCCGGTGTCCATGGCGAGGCGGACGTGGCCGGAATCGGCGGCCGGGATGGACGATGCGCCGGGGAGTGTCATGCCCAGCGCCTCTGTGACGGCAGTCATGGTGGAGGCGGTGCCCATGGTCATGCAAAATCCCGGTGAACGCGCGATCCCGTTTTCAATCGCGAGCAGTTCTTGCTGCGTGATCGTGCCGGCACATCGTTCGGTCCAGTACTTCCACACGTCGGTGCCGCTGCCCAGCGGCTGCCCATTCCAGTTGCCGCGCAGCATGGGCCCCGCGGGATAGAAGATGGCCGGCACATTCATGCTGATCGCGCCCATCAGCAGGCCCGGAGTGGTTTTGTCGCAGCCGCCCATGAGAACCGCGCCGTCGATGGGAAGGCTGCGCAGCGCCTCCTCGGTATCCATCGCGAGCAGGTTCCGGTAGAGCATCGGGCTGGGCTTCATGTACGTTTCGGTGATGGAGAAGGCGGGAATCTCAACCGGAAATCCGCCCGTCTGCCACACGCCGCGCTTCACGGCTTCGGCGCGCTCGCGCAGATGAGCGTGGCATGGGTTGATCTCGCTCCAGGTGTTGACGATGGCGATGACGGGCTTGCCGATGAAGTCTTCACGCTCGAATCCGAGCTGGAGCATGCGCGAGCGATGACTGAAGCCGCGCATTGTGTCGGGGCCGAACCAGCGAAAGCTGCGCAAATCTTCGGGCTTCATCCTGCGGGTCATCGCGTGCCGACCTCCTTCAGAGCATAGCTGGATGAGATTCGGGTGGCGAGAAGGCCGGCCGCGATCATGCATCCGGAGAGAACAAACAAGCCAGTCCGATAACTCCCGGTGACGGTTTTCAGATAGCCGAACAGCCATGGCCCGAAGAAGCCGCCCAGGTTGCCGAGACAGATGAGGCCGACAGCGGTGGCGGCGGCCGATTTGCCGAGCAGAGTGGTGGGAAGGGTCCAGAAAGCCGGCATGTACGCCTGGGCTGTGAGCCCGGCCAGGCAGAAGAACGCGGTGGCCAGCCAGGATCGATCGTGCGCCACCACGGCCAGGGCCACGGAAATTCCGGTTGCAACGACCGGCACAGCCGTGTGCCACTTGAGCTTCCCGGTGCGCTGGGCCCAGATCCCGTTGGTGAGGATACCCACCGCGCTGCAGGCGTACGGCAGGCCCGCCGCCCCTGTGCGCAAGCCGGCGGGCAGACCCTTCAGCGTGTTGGTAATCGACGGCAGAAAGAAAATGAGCGCCTGATTGCCGGAGACGATGAGAAACAGGATTGCGGTCAGCAGATAGGTTTGCGGATAGCGCAGCGCGTCCAGCACGCTGACGCGGTGCGCGCTGACCTTGAGCGCCTCGTCCTCTCTGAGCCTGCCGAGCAACCACTCCTTCTCGTCTTTGGCGAGCCAGGCGGCCTGTTGCGGCCGGTCGGTGAGGTAAAGGAGTGAGACGAAGCCCATCAGAAACGGCAGCAGTCCTTCGAGGATAAAGATCCAGCGCCAGCTGGCTATCCCGGCCCAGTGAATATGAGCGAGCACCCAGCCCGACACGGGCACTCCGAAGGCAATCGCCAGGGGCTGCGCAATCATGAAATAGCCTTTGGCGCGGGCACGGTCTTCGGAAACGTACCAGTGCGACAAGTAGACGATGACGCCCGGGAAGAATCCGGCTTCCGCAATTCCCAGCAGCAGCCGCAGCCCGTAAAACTGCGTGACCGGATGCAGAAAGCCAAAAGAGGGCATGCCAACGAAGCCCATCGAGGTCGCGACGAGGCCCCAGCAGATGGTGATCAGAGCAAGCAACCGGCGCGCGCTTCCACGCTCCACCAGAAGAGTCGCAGGCACGTTCAGAAGAAGGTAGCCGAGAAAAAAGATCCCGGCACCGAAACCGATGACCGCATCGTTGAAGCCCAGATCGGCTTCCATGTGCAGCTTGGCGACGCTCACGTTGGCGCGGTCGAGATACGCAAGCAGATACACGAACATCAGGTAGGGAATCAGGCGGCGTGTGACGCGCTTGCGCGTCCTCAGCTGCAACGGGGCTTCGGTTTCAATCCTTCGCATAGCTGATGCCGGCCGCCTGATTGAACGAGTTCATGTTCCACGTGCGTACTAACGATCTGCGATTCACGCTCTTCTCCGATACCGCTTGTTCTGGAGTAATCGATCCTAATCGGTAATATGGGTTTCGTGCGCGCTCTTCACCGGCAGGCAAGATGAGCCGGGAGTGGCGGAGCAGGGAGGGATATTTGTCTCAGGAGAGATTGGAGCAGCTTTCACGTCGAGTCTTTCTTCAGGGATGCGCGGCGACCGCTGTCGCATCAGCGCCGGCTCTCAACCTCTGGAGCCAGGTGAATCCTCGGCGCGGCGCGCCGGCGCACCGTGCGATCGATCTCAGTGATGACTGGCTTTTTGGCGGCAAGTGGACGGCCGCTGCCATGCAGCCGGATTTTGCCGACGCGGCCTTCTCCCGCGTCACGCTTCCGCACTGCGTGGCTCCGCTCTCGTGGCGGAACTGGGACCCGGCAGCCTGGGAAGACGTCTGGATCTACCGCCGCCACTTCCATTTGCCGCGCGAGATGCGAGGGCTGCGCCTGTTCCTGCATTTCGATCGCGTCATGGAGGGCGCGCGGATCGCGCTCAACGGGCAGGCTCTGCCGGAGCATCTGGGCGGCTTTCTTCCTTTCGAATACGAAATCACAACCATCGCGCGCGAACGGGACAATGCGCTGGCGGTAGCAGTGGATGGGCGCTGGCTGAGCGTTCCACCGAGCGGATCGCCGCGCGGGCCGATGTCGGTGGATTACCTTCTGGCCGCAGGCATGACGGGCGGGGTGAGCCTGGTCGGTGTTCCGCACACCTTTATTGCTGACGTGTTCGCGAAACCCGTGAAGGTGCTCGATCAGGATCGGCGGCTGGAAGTTTCGTGCGCGCTGAACGCGGGCCCCGGCTCACCGGCGAGCGCTCTCCGGGTGGAGGCGCGGCTGCGAGACGGGGAACGCATCGTGACACGCGCGTCGGAAGACGTGCACATCCAGAACGCTGAATCTCAGGTTCAGCTCACCCTGGAAAAGCTGGACGAACTCGCACTGTGGCACCCGGAGCATCCCCGTCTGTATGAGGTCGATTTCACTCTGTCTGCGGGCGATCGAGTCCTGCACAGCAGAACCACACGCATCGGCTTCCGCGATGCGCGCTTCGAACTCGACGGCTTCTTCCTGAACGGCCAGCGACTACAGATCTTCGGGCTGAATCGGCACGAAATCTATCCGTATACCGGGTTCGCGATGCCGGGCCGCGTGATGCGGCGGGACGCGGAGATTCTGCGCCATCAGTTCAACTGCATTATAGTGCGTTGCTCGCACTATCCACAGTCCGAGGCTTTTCTCGACGCCTGCGACGAACTGGGCCTGATGGTGTGGGAGGAGGTGCCCGGCTGGGGATATCTGGGCGACGCCGCCTGGAAAGAGCTGGTGGTGCGCGATACCGGAGAGATGATTCGCCGCGACCGCAATCACCCGTCCATCGTGATCTGGGGCGTGCGCGTCAATGAATCGGCCAATGATCCGGAACTGTATGCGCGAACCCGCGCGTTGGCGAAATCGCTGGACGATTCGCGTCCGACTTCCGGCACCATGACTTCCGGTTCCAGGAAGACGTGGCTCGAGGCGTGGCATCAGGATGTCTTCGCGTACGACGATTACCACTCCGCGCCCGACGGCAGCGTCGGCATTGAGGAACCAACGCCCGGAGTTCCGTATCTCATCAGCGAAGCCGTCGGGCAGTACGATTACGGCGGCAAAGGATTCGGCAGGAAATATCGCCGCGCCAGCGATCCCGCGATCATCCGGCAGCAGGCGCTTCTGCATGCACAGGCGCACGACCGGGCGGCCGCGAATCCGCGCATCTGCGGAGTGATTGCCTGGTGCGCCTTTGACTACATGAGCCTCGTAAATCCGTGGGAAGCAGTGAAATGTCCGGGAGTGGCCGACGTGTTCCGCATCCCCAAACTGGGGGCATCGTTCTACATGGCTCAGATAGATCCGAAGCTGCGGCCGGTGATCGAACTGGACTTTGCGTGGGACTCGCAAACGCCGCTGGGGCCAGGCGAGCGGGCGGCGATATTCTCCAACTGCGAGCGCCTGGAGGTTTACCTCGACGGGAAGCACCATGCATCGCTGCGGTCCGACCGCGCAGGATTTCCGCATCTTCGCTATGCGCCGTTCTTTGCCGACTTTGGCGGCCAGAATGCCGCCGAGTTACGCGTCGAGGGATTTCTCGGGACCACATCTGTTCTGACACGGTCGTTCTCGCCGGATCGCTCCACCGATCGTCTTGTTCTCAGCGTGGACGATCGAGAACTGCGGGCCGACGGGGGTGATGCAACGAGACTGTTCTTTGGAGCGGCGGACAAATTCGGCAACCTGCGTTCTTCAGCGGAGGGCGCCGTTTCGCTCAGCATAGAAGGCCCCGGGCAGATCGTCGGGGACAATCCGTTTTCTCT
>DATGJK010000130.1:0-6553 GCA_035295245.1 Acidobacteriaceae bacterium | reverse complement strand
AGCCTATTACGGCATGCTGCTGTTGCTCGAGAAGGGTCAGCGCGTGCGTCGCGACGACATTACCCGGCGGCTCGTCGAGATTCTCTACGAACGCAATGACGCCGATTTTCGTCGCGGCACGTTTCGCGTCCGTGGCGATGTCATTGAGATCTTCCCCACCTATGACGAGAATGCATACCGCATCGAGCTATTCGGCGACGAGATCGACTCGCTCGCGCAGATCGATCCGCTCTTTGGCACGGTGCGCCAGAAGTACTCGCGTCTGCCGATTTATCCGAAGAGCCATTACGTCGTGCAGCCGGAGCGCAGGAAGTCGGCGATCGAGAGCATCCTCGAGGAGCTGGCCTGGTGGGAGAAGGAACTGGAAACCCAGGGGCGCATGGTTGAATCGCAGCGCGTGCACCAGCGGACCCGCTTCGATCTCGAGATGATCAAGTCCGTCGGGTACTGCCACGGAATCGAAAATTATTCGCGTCACTTTTCCGGCAGGATGCCGGGCGAGCCGCCGCCGACCCTGCTCGACTATTTTCCGCGCGATTACCTGCTGTTCGTGGATGAGTCGCATGTAACGGTTCCCCAGTTACACGGGATGTGGCATGGAGACCGGTCGCGAAAACAGAACCTGGTGGATTACGGCTTCCGTCTCCCATCCGCCATGGACAATCGGCCGCTGAAATTCGAGGAGTTCGAGGTTCGTACGAACCAGATCGTCTACGTATCAGCGACGCCCGGCCCGTATGAACTGACGAAATCCGCCGGAGTGGTGGTCGAGCAGATCATTCGGCCTACGGGTTTGGTGGATCCCGAGGTGGAGATTCGTCCTGTTCGCGGGCAGATCGATGACTTGCTACATGAGATTCGCGACCGCGCTCAGAAAGGCGAACGCGTCCTGGTTACGACGCTCACCAAACGGATGGCTGAGGATCTGGCCGGGTACTACTCTGAAGTCGGCGTCCGCTGCCGCTATATGCACTCGGAAATCGAGACGCTCGAGCGCGTCCGTCTGCTGCGCGACCTGCGCAAGGGTGAGTACGACGTGCTGATCGGCATCAATCTGCTGCGCGAGGGGCTCGATCTGCCGGAAGTTTCGCTTGTCGCCATTCTTGACGCCGACAAGGAAGGTTTCCTGCGTTCCTCCGGCTCGCTGATTCAGACCATCGGCCGCGCTGCGCGGCATCTGAACGGCCGCGCCATCCTTTACGCCGACAAGGTCACCGATTCCATGCGCCAGGCGATTGACGAAACCGACCGGCGGCGGACGGTGCAGCGGGCCTACAACGAGGAGCACGGCATCACGCCGCAGTCCATCATTCGGCAGGTCGATATGTCCCTCGTCAGAATCCTGCAGGCCGACTATGCAGATCTCGCGGAGCAGGTCGAAAGCATGCCGGAGTTCCAGTCCCAGGCGGATCTCGACGAGTACATCGGGAAGCTGGAGAGCGATATGCGCGAGGCGGCGAAGAAGTTCGAATTTGAGAAGGCTGCGAAGCTGCGCGACACGATCAAGGACCTGAGGACGAAGGAATTTCTGTTTTCCTGAGCTGGTATGGTTCAGGGTTGAGCCGCGTTCTTGCGGAACACGGCGAAGAGGGGAACACCCAGCAGAATCAGGGCCGTCCCGATGAGCGAGTTCCGGAAATTCTCCGCGTAGGAGTACACCAGCAGCACGGCGGCCGCGGCAACGAACAGCGCCGGGATCACCGGATAGCCCCAGACGTGATACACGGGCCTGCCGCGATCCTGCCGCCGGTAGTGAAAGATCGTGGTTGCGGTGATCATGTAGAAGAGCCACTCGGCGAAAATTGCGAGTTCGAAGAGCTGCTGGAAGCGTCCGACGGCCAGCAACAGACCCGTCGTCAGCAGGGCTTGCACGATGAGCGATGTCGATGGGCTGGCGAAGCGCGGATGCACATCCGCCATTCGATGGAAAAACAGACGATCACGAGCGGCGGCAAACGGAACGCGTGCCCCGGACATAATCGTGCCGTTCAGTGTGACAAATATGCTCACCGCCATCGCGACGGAAACCAGTCCAGCACCCCACGCCCCGGTGACCGCGCCCAGCGCCGTTACAGCCGGCCGTGCCGAGGCGGCAATCTGTGCAGCCGGAAGAATGTATTGGATCGCTGCGTTGGTTGCCATGTAGAGCACGCCTACGATCCCGAGTCCCGCAATCAGGGCAATGGGGAGGCTGCGCTCCGGATGTCGTACCTCGCCGGCCACCATCGTCAGATCATTCCAGCCATCGTAGGCCCAGAGCGCCGCGATCAGCGCGATCATAAATCCGCCGAAGCCTCCATGCGCACCCACGAAGGCGGTCGCGAAGTTGGCCCAGTGCCCCGCGCCCGAGGCGAAGCAAAATCCGGCAATCACCAGGATCAGCACGACCTTCAGCCACGTGAAGACCAGCTGGAAATTGCCTGCCTTGCGGATGCCCAGATAATTCAGGCCGGTAATCAGCCAGGTGGCCGCGATGGCGAAGATCTGCGACCAGGCCACGGTGAACGGCACATGCAGCGCCGCGGCGTCGAGCCACTTCAGGGCAGGGAAGATGGCCAGGGTGCGCGCCAGTCCGGTGGTCACACTGGCAATTGACGCAGGCTTTGCGACTGCGAACCAGGTCCACATGTACAGGAAAGCCAGCATATTGCCGTACGCGCCCCGGATGTAAACGTACTCGCCGCCCGCATAGGGCAGCAGCGTGCTCAGCTCCGCATAGGTCATCGCGCCGAAGAGCGACAGCAGCCCGCCCGCAATCCACGCCAGGTACACAAGCCCCGACGAGCCGGTGGCCCGCATCATTTCCTGCGGCACCAGAAAGATGCCGCTGCCGATGATGGTTCCGACAACAATGGCCGTGGCATGCGAGGTGTTCAGCACCCGCGGCAGGTCGGGTGCTTGCCTCAGCGTCGCATCGCGGGTAGTTTGCAGGGGCGCAGGACCTCGGTGTTCCTCAGCAGTTCCTTTGGTCCTTCCAGTCTGCCGTAAGGGTTGAGTTTCTGCCACGGCAAAGTACAGCTGGCATAGAATACGCGGTTGGCTACTACAGCGGTTCCGAATTGTCCGCCAGCCGAGGTTCGCATGGCCTTCGCCGATCGTCGCGATGCCGGACGCGTCCTCGCGAAAGCGCTTCGCGAGCAAGCCAGCTTTGAAGGCGCGATTGTCCTGGGACTACCCCGTGGCGGTGTCCCCGTGGCCTATGAGGTCGCCACGGAACTTCATTTGCCGCTGGACGTCTTTATCGTGCGTAAGCTGGGTGTGCCTTTCGAGCCTGAACTGGCCATGGGCGCTGTAGCCAGCGGCGGCATGGTGGTACTTAACGATGAAGTATTGCGTTTGTACTCCATTCGCAGAGAAATCGTGAATGATGCGATAGCTCGCGAACTGGGCGAGATCGCGCGGCGAGAGATCGCTTACCGCGGCGGCCGCCCTGCCGCACCGCTCGACGACCGCACTGCGATCGTGATTGACGATGGCCTGGCGACAGGAGCGACGATGAAAGCCGCGATTCGCGCTCTGCGCCCCGTCTCACGCCGCCTGATCGTCGCTGTTCCGGTCGCGGCCGCGGCCACGTGCCAGCAGATCCGCCGGGAAGCAGATCAGTTGATTGCGCTCGAATGCCCGGAGTCCTTCTCGGCCGTCGGCGAGTTCTACCGGGATTTCGAGCCGACCACGGATGACGAGGTTCGCGCTCTGCTCGCCGCTTCTCAGACCCGCCCGGCCGCGTGAATACCGATGCAACTGACGCCTCTGGGTGCGTGTCTACCACCGACGTGCCATGGCTCAAGCCGGGGGACCTGACTACGCTGAATCGATTGGAATAACGAAGGCGGAGAGCGACATGAGCGTTGTTCTCGTTCGGGAAACATTACGGATCGGCTATCTCACACTCGTGGTCAATCTGATGGGAATAGCCATCCTCAGGGCAAGAGCGGATGCACGGCAAAGCCGCGCGGCAACGCGCCGCAGCCGTTCGATGAGCAGCCCTAAACAGCGGTAGTACGCGGCCGATTCTGCCGGCGCTGATAAAATCGTCTGGACGGTTTTCCCGCGCTGTTCGGGCGGTTAGCTCAGCTGGTCAGAGCGCCTGCCTTACAAGCAGGAGGTCGCAGGTTCGAGCCCTGCACTGCCCACCAAATCCGGCGCAATTCCCGCACGAAGATGCGATAATCGCAGCAGCGTTCCCGCTGTCAGCCGTTTCATTGAGCAGGCCCGTACGCGGGCTCTGCAGGTTCTATGCGCCGCTTCCTCTCCCTTCGCGATTTCGACTGGACTCTTCTGGGCTTTGTGCTGATGCTGTCCGTCATCAGCGTTTTCGAGATCTACAGCGCCACCATTCACACCAAGTTCCACGGCTTCCAGAAGATGCAGGTTCTCTGGATCGTCGGCGGACTGGTGGCGATGTTCGTCATGTCCGTCATCGACTATCACAAGCTGCTGACGGCGATTTACTGGTTTTACGGCTTTTGTCTCGTGTCGCTGGTTGCAGTGCTGGCCGTAGGTACTCGGGTCAATGGTGGAAAGCGATGGATCCGGCTTCCGGGGGGCGGGCATTTTCAGCCTTCGGAATGGGTCAAGCTGGTCATCATCCTGATGATGGCGCGCTACTTCAGCAATCTTGCGGGGCGTCAACTGACTTGGACCGACATCCTGAAGGCCATCGGCCTGGTGCTGCTGCCGATGCTCCTGGTGCTCAAACAGCCGGATCTCGGCACTGCGCTGACCTATACCCCGGCCCTGTTGCTGGGCCTTTTTCTCAGCGGCATTGACGTCAAAAAGGGTGGAATTCTCCTTTTCATTTTGCTGCTGGGCGGCGGCGTGGTGTGGAAGAGCGGCAAGGTTCTCAAGCCGTATCAGAAGCAGCGGCTGACCAGCTTTCTCAACCCCGACGACGACCCCCGCGGCACCGGCTATCAAATCCGGCAGTCACTGATCGCCGTCGGCGACGGAGGCGTCTTTGGCCGCGGCTCCAAACAGGGAACTCAGACCCAGGGCGACTTCCTGCCCATTCCCTACACCGACTTTATCTTCGCCGCTTTCAGCGAGGAGCATGGCTTCGTGGGCGCGGTTCTGGTGCTCCTGATATACTTTTTGATACTGATGCGTTTGATTCAAAACGCACAGACAGCCGCGGACCTTCCAGGTTCGTTCCTGGTGATGGGCGTGGCGGCGGTCCTGATCTTCCAGATTGCCGTCAACGTTGGAATGGTCCTTGGGCTGATGCCAGTGACCGGAATTCCTCTTCCTCTGATGAGTTACGGAGGGTCTTCGGTCCTGTTCACGTTCCTGGCTCTGGGCATGGTGATGAATGTCCGCATGAGCCGCTTCGTGAACTGAGGGCGCACAGGTTTATGTAGTACCAGCAAGGCCCGCAATTCAGGCGGTCGGCGAGCTTGCTCGCGGAAGCAGTAAGAGCGGGCGCAGGTTTGATTGAACGAAGTATTAACCGGTCAGGTGGACCAATCGGGCCGGGCAGGATCTGGAATGGGCGTGCAAGGACGGGTAACGACCCCGCCGCATTTGACGGCTGAAGCGGTCACAAACTCTTTGTGCGCGGACGACTCCCCAATGCGAAGGCTTTCATTCAGCGAACCCTCATCCGTCTTCTCTCCCCAGCCGCAGGTCGCGGCCGATGAGAGCGGCAGAGGTTCACACGCCCCACATCAAAGTCGATCCAAACCCAAGCCCGGTCTTTTCCGGTAATCCGGTTCGGTCTGCCTTGCCACATTGAGGCAGAATGGCAAAAGAGATTTGCATTTCCAGCACGCCGCACGAAACGCGGCTTGCGATTCTTGAAGACGATCAGCTCGCGGAAATCTACTACGAGCGCGAAAATGAATACACCTTAGCCGGCTCCGTATACAAGGGCCGTGTCACCCGCGTGCTCCCCGGCATGCAATCTGCGTTCGTCGATGTTGGACTGGAACGCGACGCCTTCCTTTACGTCAGCGATTTCCTCGAAGAGCAGGAAGAAGACAGCGCGGAATTTGAGCGCGTCGATGCCAGCGGCAACGGCGGCGGCCGGCGTCAGCGCGAACCTCGCGAGAGCCGCGATCGTGAGCCACGCCAACCGGCGCAGCAAGCCGAGGCCGATTCGCAGCCGGGCGAGGCCGCAGCGCCGCGCCGCGATCAGGAAGGCGAGCAGGAGGGCCATGGCGTGCGCCGCTGGCAGGGACGGCGTGGCCGCCGCATCCGCGGGCGCGGTCCGCGCAATGACCGCACATCATCTGAACGTCCGACAACCGACGTGGTGCTTGAATCCCCCGGCTACACCGCCGAGGCGATAGCCGACGAGCCGGCGGCGCTCCCCGAGCGCGGAGCACCCGGCGGAGTTTCGGCGCAGGCGCTTCCCATTGTGCTCCCCGGCGAATCGCTGGCGCGGTATGGAGGCGGCGCAACCGCTGAATCCCGCCCTGCGGCGCCAGCCCCGGTACTGTCCTCACGTCCGGCACCCTCCGCAGCGACATCGCGGCCTTCCACGCTGGTCGAAGTGCCCACCGGATGGGATGGCGGCGCGGTTCTCCCAGGCGAATCGCTGTCGCGTCACCGCGGT
>DATGJK010000129.1:0-4507 GCA_035295245.1 Acidobacteriaceae bacterium | reverse complement strand
CAACGCACCTCCCAACATGGTCACCATCAATGTCGAATCAAACGGCGATGGTTCCAAGTTCCAGATCGTTGCCGTAATCAAGAAGTCGTCGTCAAATCAGTAACGGCCCATGCACGACACAGTCGCAGATGCGGTATCGACCCCGAAGTCATCCCTGACGGACGCTGCGGGATTAGCCGAAGCCCTGCGCGCGCGAGTCTGGGGAGACGTCCGCTTCGATAACGGCAGCCGCGCCCTCTACGCCACCGACGGATCGAATTACCGCCAGGTCCCCATCGGAGTCGTGCTCCCTCGCGATGCCGACGACGTGCTCGCAGCGATTTCCGTGTGCCGCGAATTCGGCGCCCCTCTTCTCTGCCGCGGCGGCGGAACCTCGCTCGCCGGCCAGTGCTGCAACGTCGCCGTCGTTCTCGACTTCACCCGCTACATGAATCGTATCCTCGAGATCGATCCCGCAGCCCGCATCGCCCGCGTTCAACCCGGAGTCGTTCTCGACCACCTCCGCAACGCCGCTGAGAAACATCACCTGACCTTCGCCCCCGATCCCGCCAGCCACGACCGCTGCACCATTGGCGGCATGATCGGCAACAACTCCTGCGGCGTCCATTCGGTCATGGCAGGCAAAACCGACGACAACATCGAATCCCTCGATGTAGTCACGTACGACGGTCTTCGCCTGCAAGTAGGTAGCGCCGGCGTCCCGCCGGCTGTCGCGGGGGCGTCTCGCCCCCGCACTACGCGAGCGGAAGAAATCCTGAGTTCTTTAAAACAAATCGCCGATCAATACGGCGATCTGATCCGCAAAAAATTCCCCAACATCCCGCGCCGCGTTTCCGGATACAACCTGAACTACCTGCTCCCCGAAAATGGATTCCACGTAGCCCGCGCTCTAGTCGGCTCGGAAGGAACCTGCGCCACCACGCTCGAAGCCACCTGCCGCCTGGTCGAAAGTCCTCCCAAGCGCGTGCTCGTGGTCCTCGCCTATCCCGACATTTACCAATGCGCCGACCACATCCCCGAAATTCTCGAGCACAAGCCAATCGGCCTCGAAGGCTTCGACGATCTTCTCGTCTACTACGAGCACACCAAGGGCATCAATCCCGAAGGCCTCGCGCTGCTTCCCCGAGGCGGCGGATGGCTCATGGTCGAGTTCGGTGCCGAGTCGCTTCCCGGCGCCGAGATGCAGGCGCAGCGCATGATCGACGCCCTCACCCGCAGCGCTAATCCTCCTGGCGTGCGCCTCTACTCCGGCGCGCAGGCCAAGCGTGTCTGGGAAGTGCGCGAAGCCAGCCTCGGCGCGACCTCGCACGTCCCGGGCGAGCCGCTGAACTGGGAAGGCTGGGAAGACGCCGCGGTCTCTCCCGAAAAACTTGGCGGATATCTTCGCGACCTGCGCAAGATGATGGCCGCCTTCGGCTACAAAGGCTCGCTCTACGGCCATTTCGGCCACGCCTGCGTGCACACGCGCCTCAACTTCGATCTGCAATCGCACGAAGGCATCGCCAAGTACCGCCGCTTCGTCGAAGAAGCCGCCGACGTCGTCGTGAGCTACGGCGGATCGCTCTCCGGCGAGCATGGCGACGGACAAGCTCGCGCCGAACTCCTCCCCAAAATGTTCGGTGCCGAATTGATGGACGCTTTCCGCAAATTCAAGTCGACATGGGATCCCGATTGGAAGATGAATCCCGGCAAGCTAATCGCGCCCAACAAGCTCGACGCCAATCTCCGACTCGGCCCCAACTACGCCCCGTGGGAGCCGAAAACGCACTTTCAATTCCCGCAGGACCACGGCAGCCTTTCCCACGCCGCCCTGCGATGCGTCGGAGTCGGCAAGTGCCGCCGCGAAGAAGGCGGCGTCATGTGTCCCAGCTGGCGCGCCACCCACGAAGAGGAACACTCCACCCGCGGCCGCGCTCACCTGCTCTGGGAGATGACTCAAAACACCAACCGCAGCGATGCCGTCATCCGCGACGGCTGGCGCAGCGAAGAAGTCAAGCGCTCGCTCGACCTCTGTCTCGCCTGCAAGGGATGCAAAAGCGATTGCCCCGTCAGCGTCGACGTCGCCACCTACAAGGCCGAATTCCTCTCGCACTACTACGAAGGCCGTCGCCGTCCCTTGAATGCCTACGCCTTCGGCAACATCGATTTCTGGGCCAGCCTGGCGTCGAACGCTCCGGGCCTGGTAAATCTCACGACCAAGCTCCCGTTCCTGCGCGACATCGCCAAAGCCGTCGCCGGAATTCCCGCGCAGCGCCGAATCCCGGCCTTCGCCCCCGAAACTTTCAAGCACTGGTTCCGCCGCACGTGTAGGGGCGGACGCATTCGTCCGCGACCAGCCTTTCCCAATGACTCAATGTCTCAATCACTCAATGACTCAATCCCCGAGGTCCTCCTCTGGGCCGACACCTTCAACAACTATTTCCTTCCCTCGACCGCCCGCGCCGCCGTCGCCGTCCTTGAAACCGCCGGCTTCCAGGTCCGAGTCCCGCAAGCCAATCTCTGCTGCGGACGCCCCCTCTACGACTTCGGCATGCTCGATCGCGCCGAGAAACTCCTGCTGCAAATCCTCGACACTCTCGAACCCGAGATCGAAGCCGGAATCCCCGTCGTCGGACTCGAACCCAGCTGCGTCGCCGTCTTCCGCGACGAACTCGTCAACCTCTTCCCCCACGACGAGCGCGCCCAGGCCCTGAGCCGCCAAACTTTCCTGCTCAGCGAATTTCTCGAACAAAAGGTCGGCCCCGACTCCGCCCTCCCGCAACTTCCGCGCAGAGCCCTGCTCCACGGACACTGCCACCACAAATCGATCATGAAGATGACGGCCGAGGAATCGCTCTTGCGCCGCCTCGGCATCGACTTCCAGTCTCCCGCGCCGGGATGCTGCGGCATGGCCGGATCCTTCGGCTTCGAGCACGAGAAATATGAAATCTCCGCCGCGATCGGCGAACTCGAACTCCTCCCCGCCGTCCGCCAGGCGCCCGCCGACTGGCTCATCATCGCCGACGGATTCAGTTGCCGCGAGCAGATCGCGCAAGGCACCGGACGTCACGCCCTGCACCTGGCCGAAGTTCTCCAGATGGCCCTCGAACCCTCCGCGCTGGACAAGGACGACCCATACCCCGAATCGCGCCTGGTCCGCCAGCGCAGCCAGGAAGTCCGCGACTCGATGCAGCGCGCCACCCTCGGCTTAGGAGCGGTTGCCGCGGCCGGCCTTTTCCTCTACGCCATTTCACGTAAGTCATGAATAATCAGTAACTTCCTGCATCCCTCCTTCTCCGCTAGCCCAATCCGCCGCCGTCTGGGACAATATTATGAAGAGCACTGGACGCCCTCTGCTCTCCAAGTTCTCCCTCACAGCCGCCGACTGAGAACTGACAACGAGTACAGAGTACTGAGCACTGCCATGGACCGCGACGTCACCACCATCGTCAGCCCCGAAGTCTCCCGCGAACTTTCCAACAAAGTTCAGGAATCCTCGTCTTCCAAGGCTCCCGGCCCGCTGCGTGGCGTGGTGCTAGTGCTGATCCAGTACGACGTCTGCGAGGAGATCCGGCTCGACGAGCTCCGCAAAATCTTCCCCGCGCGCAACGCCGAAGCCAGCTTCAAGAAGGCGCCCGCCTATGTCCGCTACCAGCGCACTCCGGTCGAAGAAACGCTCGAGCCCCTGATCCTCGAATCCGGCGAACGCCTTGCCGGGGAGATGCAATACTACGACTACGGCGTGGTCAGCCTGATCTTCGAGCTGCCCTTCTCCGGCACCTGGGACAATCTCATCGAACTCTCCTGCCGCTGGACCTCTGACCCGAACTTCGAGAAGCTCGCCTCGCGCGTGGTCCGGCAAAAGCTGGAGCGCGCCGCCCCCGCGCTGGTCAAGCCCTACAAAGGCGAGTGGCTGCAGGAGGACTACTTCATCTTCCACGTGCGCGAGATCGACGGGTCGCCCACGGCTGACGAGCTGCTGGCCTCGCACCGCAACCACATCGCGCAAGTCGTCCGCGGAGAGATGGCCACGCTCTCTGAAGGCGAGCGCGCGGAAATTCTGCAGTCGCGCATTTCCTACTATCCCCACGACCTCGCCGTCATCGGATGGGACGCGGCCTTCATCTACGACACCGCGGCGGGCGCCGAAACCGCGATCCAGCTGCTGCAATACGCCAACTCGCAGCTGCTCGAGTTCCGCCACTACGACGAGCTGATGACCAAGGAACTGGAGAAGGTTTACGACTTCCTCGAAAAGGACGGAACCGGAACCTGGGCGCGCTGGCGGACGGCGAAGGCCGCGGGCAAGCTGCACACCGTCCTGCTCGACGTCAACGAACTGACCGAGCGCGCCGACAACGCCATCAAGTTCCTTAGCGACATGTTTTCCGCGCGGCTCTACAAACTGTGCGCAGCCAAGGTCGGCGTGCCCGATTACAAAGACCTGGTCAAAGAAAAGCTGCAGACCGCCGAAGACCTCTACAAGTTCATGGTCGAGCAATTCAACCAGAGCCGGGCGTTCGTGCTG
>DATGJK010000128.1:0-5466 GCA_035295245.1 Acidobacteriaceae bacterium | reverse complement strand
CCTCCGCCTCGGTCGAGCACAATATTCCCATCGCCTTCCCTTCTATCGCGCTGGCCACGGACAATGCGGCCATGATTGCCGCAGCGGCGTTTCCCAAACTTCTCGCCGGCGACTTCGCCCAGCCTGGCCTGACCGCCGAACCCTCCCTCGTCTTAGGCCGCAATTCGCGCTGATAGAATCGAAGCGAAGCTCCGCATGAGCGCACAAAATCAACAACCTGGCCAGCAGTCCGGCACCACGGCCGCAGTGGCCGAATCCGGCACTCATCCCGTGATGAAGCTTTTCAACACCCTCAGCGGCCAGGTGGAACCCCTCAGCCTCTCCGACGGCAAGACGTTTCGCATGTACGCCTGCGGTCCTACCGTCTACGACTACGGCCACATCGGTAACTTTCGGACCTTTCTCCAGGTCGACGTCTTGCGCCGTTTCCTCCGCCTGCAGGGCATCACGCTGCGCCACGTCATGAACATCACCGACGTGGACGACAAAATCATTCGCAACGCCTCGGCCGCCGGTCTTTCCATTTCCGATTACACGCGTAAATTCGAAACGGCCTTCTTCGAAGATCTTGACGCACTGCAGGTGGAACGCCCGGAAGTGGTGGCGCGCGCCACCGAGCACATTCCCTCGATGGTGTCCCTCATCCAGCGCCTTGCCGCGCAGGATATCGCCTACCGCGCCGAGGACGGCTCCTGGTATTTCCGCATTACGCGCTTCCCCGAGTACGGCAAGCTGTCGAAGAAGGATTTCACCGGGATCACGGATGGAGCGCGGATCGACCTCGATGAATACGAGAAGGATTCCGCCCGCGACTTCGCCCTCTGGAAAGCTCCGAAGCCCGGCGAGCACCAGTGGGAGACGCCGCTCGGTCCTGGCCGGCCCGGCTGGCACATCGAGTGCTCCGCAATGGCCATGGAGTACCTCGGCGACAGCTTCGATCTCCACGCCGGCGGCGAGGACCTGATGTTCCCGCATCATGAAAACGAGATCGCGCAGTCGGAATCGGCCTCGCACCACCCCTTTGCGCGTCACTGGTTCCACGTGCGTTTTCTGCTGGTCGAAAACCAGAAGATGTCCAAGTCCGCCGGGAACTTCTATACCTTGCGCGACCTGCTCCTGCGCGGTTACAAGCCGTCTGCGATTCGTCTGCTGCTCATTTCGGTTCCCTACGGACGGCAGCTGAACTTCACCTTTGAAGAACTCGCCGCTGAAACCATTGCCGTCGAGCGGTTGCGTACCTTCCATCAGCGCATCCTCACCACACCCTGGCCCGAACGCGCGGCGGCCCGAGGCGGAGCCGGAGAAATTGCTGAAGTCGCTCGCCAGTCTCGTGCCCGGTTTATCGCCGAACTCGCCAACGATCTCAACACCGCCAACGCTCTCGCCGCGATCTTCGAGATGGTCCGAATGGTGAATGCCCGCGCTGATGCTGGGCAGTTCTTCGCGGATGACAAATTCGAGGTGCTGGAAACGCTCCAACAGTTCGACCGGGTTTTCGCCATTCTTGACGATCGCGACGCGGAGTGGACGCGCCTTACTCTCGATTGGGCGGAGCGTGAAGGCCGCCTTGGCGAGGCCACGGCGGAAGTACTGGCCGTTCGAGAATTATCCGACCAGCAAATCGAGGAGCTGATCGAAAAGCGCAACCAGGCAAAGCGGAGACGCGACTTTGCGACCGCCGATCAGATCCGCAATGACCTTGCCGCAAAGGGCATCATCCTGGAAGACAGCAAAGACGGCGTTCGGTGGAAGCGCAGGTAAGTGGCTGGCCAGGTTACTAAGGTCGCTTCTGTCACCTTTCCTGAAACCGTGGTAATATCCCGCCACCGGTGCTGGGCCCAATTTAATCGTTTCGGCGGCTTCCGGAAAGGTGGCTTCCATGTCACTGGAGTCCAACATTGAGTTACTGGCCGATCGAGCGGCGGTCGTCGATGTTTCGGGATCCATGACGGCCCGCAGTCCCCTGAAGGCTCTGGAAGCTCAAATCCAGGAACTCATGCTTCAGGGAGTGGTGAACATCGTCCTCGACCTCTCGAAGGTGGACTACGTCGACAGCGCCGGACTCGGCGTTCTGATGCACGCCTATAACAAGCTGCATCAGAAGGGTGGCTCTCTGCGCCTTTGCGGCGTGCAGCCTCGCCTGCGGAAGATCCTACATACGACCCACACCGATACGCTTCTCCCTGTCGATGGATCGCGGCAGGACGGTATCGCCGCCGTGCGCCAGCTGTCTCCGCCTATTCCTGGCCGTTGACTCCTGCGACCGGTTCGGTCGTCGCAATCTTGTCAAAATTCGCAATCAGCGGCTTCACCTGCGGGAGCACGGCCTGCACCGCGCGCAGAGCGAATGAAGCATCGTGAGCGGCCTGGCTCTCCCATACCTCTGTCACCCAGAGCACATTGGCGTCCGCAGCATCTTTGGCAATGACGTAGCTGAAACAGCCTGGCATGTCGCGGGTGCTGCCCGACAGGAGATCGATCACTTGCTGGCGCCGACCGGGCACGATGGTGAGCTTCGCGATCAACCCGAACACACAGGCACCTAATCCGCGGCGGTCGCATGCGCGCGGCGTTTGGGCGCGCGTTGCACGCGTCGTCCTGACTCCGCAGCCGGTTGCGGTTTCGGAATGTCGCCCGCGTCTGCCCTTCCTTCAGCCACGGCAATAAAGAAATCCTGTGCGCTGAAGGGCGGAATTTTGCTCTCCCGTCCGGGCTCGCGCAGGCGCACATAGGAGCCGTTCGGGCGGAGCATGCGCGCCTTCGCGGTGTCGGCCAGATAGGCCGCCAGAATCTCGTCGCGAACGCGGGTGCGAATCTGCGGATCGCGGATCGGAAACACAACTTCACAGCGCTCGAACAGGTTCCGCGGCATCCAGTCCGCGCTGCCGCAGTAGAGCTCTTCGTCGCCGCCATTCAGAAAATAGAAGAGCCGGCTGTGCTCCAGGAAGCGGCCGACAATGGACCGCACGCGAATCTTCTCGCTCAGGTTCTTCAGCCCCGGGCGCAGCGAGCAGATACCGCGGACGATAAGATCGATCTCCACGCCGGCATGCGCCGCAGAATAGAGGGCCTCGATTACCTTCTGCTCCAGCAGCGAGTTCATCTTCGCGACGATGCGTGCCGGGTGCCCTGCCAGGGCATGTTCCGTTTCACGGTTGATGAGCCGAATCGTGCTCTCCGCGAGCGTCAGCGGCGCCACCTGCAGCGGCCGGTAGTCGTCCGACTCTGAATGTGCAGTGAGGTAATTGAACACGCTGTGTACCGCCGCGGTAATCTCGGGATCGGCCGTCAGCAGGCTCAGGTCGGTATAGAAGCGCGCCGTGTCGGGGTTGTAGTTGCCTGTTCCCAGGTGCGCGTAACGGCGCACAACGCCGTCCGGGTCGCGCCGCACCAGCAGCGCCAGCTTGCAGTGTGTCTTCAGCCCCACGATGCCGTGGAACACCTGCACACCGGCATCCTCCAGGTTGCGGGCCCAGCGGATATTCGAAGCTTCGTCGAAACGCGCCGTCAGCTCCACCACCGCCGTTACTTCTTTCGTTTGCGCGGCCTCCGTGAGCGCCTGGAAGATGGGCGAATCGGCACTGGTCCGGTACAGCGTCTGCTTCATGGAGACCACGCTGGGATCCTGGGCCGCCGCCTCGATGAATCCCACGACGCCGTCGTACGAGTCGTAGGGGTGGTGCAGCAGGATATCCCGGTGTCTCAGCTCGTCAAACAGGTCCACCGACTTCCGGTTCAGCCGCAGTTCGTGGGGAACGAACGGCTTGAACTTCAGATCCGGGCGGCTCGAGGAGCTGTAGAGCATCATGATGCGCGACAGATTCACCGGGCCGTCGGTGTGATACACGAGGGATTCTTCCAGTTCAAAGTTCGTGCGCAGCCGCTCCACGATTTCTCCGTCCGCGCCACTCTCGATCTCGAGCCGGACCGTGTCGCCCTTGCGCCGGTTGTGAAGCTCCGCGCGAACGGTCTCCAGCAGCGAGCGCGATTCTTCTTCCTGAAAATAAAGATTGCTGTTGCGGGTCACGCGAAATGCCGCGCGCGACAGGATCTCGTATCCGCGATACATGCCGGCGGCGTTGCGCTCGATCAGGTCACCAAGGAAGATGAAGTCCTCGTTCCCTTCCGAGGATGGCAGGCGAACATAACGCGGCAGGGCGCGCGGCACTGTAAGCACCCCCAGCACCGGTCCAGCAACGCCCCGCCGCTTGCGCCGCAGCAGCAGCGCGAGACACATCGCCTTGTTCAGAACGCGAGGAAACGGATGCGCCGGATCGATGGTGATCGGAGTCAGCAGCGGATCGACTTCGCGCTGGTAGTACTGCATCGCGAACTCCCGCGCGTCGTCCTCCATCTCGTGCCATTCAAGGACGCGTACGCCGGCTTTGCGCATTTCCGGTAGGAGCTGCTCGTTCAGGCAGCGATACTGGTCGGCCACGAAGTCGTGGGTCTCGCCTTTGATTGCGTCGAGGGACTCGCGCAGGGTCGCGCCATCGGGAGATGAGTCGTTGTACCCGTCCTCGATGCGCTGCAGGATCCCAGCGATCCGAATCTCAAAGAATTCATCGAGGTTGCTGGCTGTAATCGCTAGAAACTTCACGCGTTCCAGCAACGGATTGGTCGGGTCCTGCGCCTCTTCCAGCACCCTCCGGTTGAACTTGAGCCATGACTCGTCACGGCTGAAGAAAAGACTCTCCGGGCGTTTGGTCGGTCGGGCCATCTGCTTGCGGTTTCCCGCTTCCTGCCTCGCAAAAAGTGTACCTGACCGGGCGCGGGATGGTTGTTAATCCCGGATCGGGCTTTTAACCCTGTAGCTTAGGTCCTTCATGGACAGCGCCTGCCGTTCGAAGCATTTCGCCGAGGCCTCATCTATCGATTCTCGGCGAAGTATTAAGATATGGCTTGGGCTTGCGACCCCAGAATGCGAGTCTTTGCCGGGAGGTTGTCTTCGTGGCTCAACCCTGTAGCTCTACCAGTGAATCTGTCCTCAGAGCAGAGAATGCCGCGATCGAGACCTGGCGGTTCGCGGCGCTCATGCTCGGCAGCGAAGCTGAGGCCCTCCGCCTGATTGAAAACACCGTTGCCTCGGTCGAGATCGACCCTTGCGCCGATCCGTCCGCCGCCGGTGGTTTGGTCCGGGAGCGCGTGCTCGATGCGGCGCTTGCCATCATGCATCGTCACGATCCCGAATCGTTCTCTGCTGTCCCTGCCGCTGGCTTGTCGTCGTGCCTTGATGACGAGACCGCTGCACTGTCCGGTGCGGAACTCGCTGAGCTGATCTCCCAATCCGGACGCAGCCACTTGCGCGAATGGCTGAATCGGCTTTCTCAGGCCGAGCGTGCCGTCTTTGTGCAGCGCGCAGTGCTCGGTCAGGACAATGCCGCCACCGCGAGCGCGATGAATCGCCTCTCCAGGCCGGCCGTCTGGACTCCGGATGCCGTCGCACGTCTCTTCCGCCAGGCGCTC
>DATGJK010000127.1:0-3895 GCA_035295245.1 Acidobacteriaceae bacterium | reverse complement strand
ATCAAGAAGCTGTCGATTTCGAAGGAGCAGGCAGAGGGCTTCTATTACGTCCACAAAGAGCGGCCGTTCTTCGGATCGCTGACGCAGTTCATGTCGTCGGGGCCGATGATTGCGATGGTGCTGGAGAAGGACAACGCGATCGCGGATCTGCGCAAGCTGATGGGGGCAACCAATCCGGCGCAGGCGGAGGCGGGCACGATCCGCAAGAAGTACGCGGAGTCGATCGAGGCCAACGCGATCCACGGATCGGATGGCGAGGACACGGCGCGGTTTGAGATTGGGTATTTCTTCGCCGGGTATGAACTGGCCTAAGGCAGGACTCTGGAAATCAGGGCAGGGATTGGGGATTCGGGTCCCACTCGGTTCCCATATTGTCGTCGGTGACGAGTCGTACTCCGGCAAGGCGACGAGCGAGGCTCGCGCGCGACTCCAGTCCGTCTTCGGGAACATCCAGGTGGTCAGGGAGCTGCAACAGCTGATCCAGGGTATTGCGCTGTGATGCATCAGAGGGATCGATCACCGGCCTTCCATCGATGCGGTAGTTGGACAGCAGGGCGCGCCAGCGCTCCTTGTCCAGCATGATGGGGCTGTCACCGACTGCGAGAAATCCTTCGACGCGCAGCGCATAGGGATAAACAGCGATGCCGGTGGCCATGACGCGCGGCGACCACGTGGTGTTGTAGTAGAGAATTCCGCCGGGCAGCAGGTGGGCACGGATGAGCTGGAGGAACTCCACCGAAAGCAGATTGGTAGTGTTCGCGCGCCAGTTGAATGTCGTGTTGCAGACAATCAAATCGAAGCGGTCAGGATGAGCAAGGAGCCAGCGGCGCCCGTCGTCGATGACGATATGAACCCTGGGATTGTGCAGCAAGCTCTGCACTTCGGGATGTTTTCGGATCAGGGGGAGATATCCGGGATTGATTTCGACGATGGTGAGGTCCTCAAGAGCAGGCATATTGGCTGCGACCTGAGCCCAGGATCCGGAGGCCAGGCCGATCATCAGCACGTGCTTTGCCTCGGGACGCATTCCGGCGACGGCGTACATGCGGAAAATGCCGTTCGAATCATGGGAAGGATCGGTGTTGAAGCGGCCGTCGAAAGTGCCGCCGCCATAAACGGTGCTGGTGGTGTAACCGAGATCCTCGGTGCCGGTGTACACCGCAATGACACCGTTGCGGTTCTCAACCAGATCGGAAAACTGCATGCCGGGATGATAGTCGCGCTTGAACAACAGCCTCTCAAAGGCATGCGAAAAGAGCGGGCCTGATGCGAGGACGAGAAGCAGAGCCGCCGCAACGTAGGCGGATAACCTGGTTTTGCGAGCGTCGTGGCCCGCGAAGCGCATCAGCAACAAGGCGACGCCCAATCCCAGAAAGAGCAGCAGCACGGAGATGACGCGCGTGGAGAGGTAATCGAAGAGGATGAAGCCGACAAGGAAACTCCCGGCCGTGCATCCGACGATGTTGCTCAGGTAAAGCAGGCTGACGCTTTTGCCGGCGTTCTGACGGGGATCGATGGCCACGTGGGAGAGCAGTGGAAACGCCGCTCCCAGGAGGGCGGCAGAGATGAAAACCGGCAGCAGCGGTAACAGAGGAAAGTGGACGACCAGGGCGGCCAGCGCCGGACCCAGCAGGAACGCGATCATGGAGCCGCCGAGAACGACCTCGGCGCAGAATCCCAGAAGCCGCCGTCTCGTGTGTCTGAGAGAACGGGCGCAGGCGTCGCGCACACGCAGGGCTCCATAGGCGATACCCAGCAGGTAGATGCCCAGCAGGATCGGAAAGGCGGTGGCGCTGGCACCGGTGGCGAAGGAGTAAAGGCGATACCAGACAATCTCCCAGGCCAGGGCAATGAATCCCGTCGCACCCGCCAGCAACATGGCAGCGGGCAGCGGCAACAGTGATTCGGTTTCCGGTTCAGGTGGGAATTCATCTGCGCCGATACGGGCGGCAGGAGCGCGGCGCATCTGCAGGAGCAGGGCCATCGATCCGGCGAACAGGTTGAGACCCACGGCGAGCCGCACCGAGCCCGACTCTCCCAGAGCGCGCATGAGGAACCAGGCCGCGCTCAACGATGCGATGCCGGAGCCGAGGGTGTTCAGGCAATACAACAGCCCGACCGACTCTCCGACGTTGCCGGTGCAGCGCACAAAGTGCTCAGAGAGCAGGGGGAGCGTGCTGCCCATCAGCAGCGTAGGAACCAGCAGCAGAGCTGTGGCAACGGCGGCCGTAGCCGGGAGCGAACTGCCGGCGGTATGGGCGGCCACCCGATGAAAGAGCCAGAGGGACGCCATGCCGAAAGCACCGGTGCCAAGCTCAATGCAGCCGAATGCGGCGAGAAGGCGCATTCCGGGGAATGCGGAGAGTCTGCCGCCTGCAAGGCTGCCCAGCCCCAGACCGAGCATAAAAATTGTGACGATGATGGTTACGGATTCAATGTTCGCGCCGAAGAGGGTGAACAGGGAACGTTGCCAGACGATCTGATACAGCAGAGCCGGGAAGCCGGAGATAAAAAACAGGACCGAGTACAGCCATGCCGATGATGCGGCTGGGGGGAGAGACCGTGCGGATCGGGCCGCGTGGGCCGCAGAGACGCTGGTTGCGCTCATGGCAAGTTTGATACTACAGTTGCAGCGGAACGGAAAGAGTACTCCCGGCGAGTTATTCGCAACGGGGGTAAAGGCCGAGGTATCAGGTAATTATCGACGGGCTATCTCCCGAAGCGGAATAACCCTTTCGCGTCAGTAGGCGTTCGTGCCTGAGATCCAGGCTTCAAGGTGCCGGATCGTTTCCTGCTGCTCGGTGAGGACCCAGTTCACCAGGTCGCCGATGGAAACCATCCCGATGACCCGGTCGCCTTCGACCACAGGGAGATGGCGGATGCGTCGGTCGGTCACGATGCGCATGCACTCCTCGACCGTATGCGATGGCGATACAGTGATGACGTTGCTGGTCATGATGTCCGAAACGGGGGTGTCCTGGGAATGGCGGCCCTGGAGAACGATCTTGCGGGCGTAATCGCGCTCCGAGACGATCCCAACAAGCTTACCGTCACGCATGACGAGCAGCGCGCCGACCGACTTTTCGGCCATGAGACGGATGGCTTCGTAGACGGAAGCCGACGGATCCAGCGACCAGATCTGGCCGGATTTGTTCTGCAACAGGGTGCCGACTTTGCCGGTGATCTCCATGTGCGCGGCAGAATAGCTCCGCCCGGAAACATCCGTCAATGCGGCAGGAACGCTATTTTGCGACGTCGTGGATGAGCGATTCGCGGTGGGATTCGATGAGGCGATCCATGCGCAGGAGGACCTGGGTGTAAACCGCGAAGCTGATGGCGGCCAGCCCGAGCAGGATGGGGGCGGCGAGCCATCGGCGGTGGAAGGCGGCGCAGGGCAGCATGACGGCGGCACCGACAGCGAGGATCAGACCCTGCGCCAGCATGCTCAGCAACCCGTTGCCGAGCGAAAACTCCTGACGGCGCATGCGGGTCATGTTGACGCGATAGGGCATGAGGACAGAAAGCACGTTGCCGGCGGCAAAATCCAGCGGCAGGGCAAAGAGGATCCACGCAAGGGTTGCGGCCGCGATGCTGAGCGGTGGAGGGCCAAAGCGGTAGAGAACGATTCCGGTAATGAGGACAGCTTCGAGGGCAAACAGCAGCAGGTGCATGGCGTTCTTGGCCAGCACGACTTTTCGGAGCGGCGTGGGAGAGAGGAAGTAGAACTGGATTCCGTGACCCTCAATGCCGAAGCTGTTGCTGACCATCTGGGTAAGCCCCATGAAGGCCCAGATGATGGCGAGCGGCAGGGCGTAGGCGGTGCGAATGGCCGAAAAACTGCCGGCGCGAATCGCGCCCCCGAAGAGAAACACCATGACGAGCGGCGCAGCGAGCG
>DATGJK010000126.1:0-2050 GCA_035295245.1 Acidobacteriaceae bacterium | reverse complement strand
CCGATCAATGAGTACTTTCTGCTGCGGAGTTTGCGGAAGAAGAAGTAAGTGGGGCAGTTAACCGGCCAATCGCCTGAATCGGACGGCAGACGGTAGCTGCCTGGGTGTTCGCGAGCAATCATCTGAAATGTAGTTTTCTGCGTGGGGCCGCCCAGGCAACATCATCCGCGCCGCAGGCGCGAATCATCTGTCCGATCAGCCGTCGAGACAACGTTCGTTGTAATGTGAGCTTCGAAGGCGGGAGCAAGGAACCCCGCCGTTGGAAGCGACGGGGTTCCTGGATGGCAACCTTCGTCAGGTAACCACAAACAAACTGGTTCTAACCTGCCACGATTGAGGGGCCATTGTCCAGTGCCGCCTGTAAGTGCGCATGGCGACGCCGGACGATGGCCTCAGATCACGGGTTTGCCGGAACGGCGAATGCCGCACCCTGTTTTTCCTGTGTCCGAGGTGTGATCGCGGCCAGGGCTATTGCAGTCACCCCTGCCGCCGGCACGCACGGCTCGGCCAGCAACGTTGCGCCAACCGCCGTCACCAGCAGAGCCCCGAAGGGCGGCTCGATCACCGCGATCGCCAGAGGCGCTATCGCCGCCGTCAGATCCAAGCCCGCGTGACGGATCAGGGTTCCCTTTCCATTCCTTACCCGGCATTATGCGGGAGTGGGCGCCGCGCACCAGAAATTCCTCAGCAAACTGCCGCTGCTTTACTCTCCCGTTGGACTCCCAGGCACGCGGGAGTGCGTATCTGCTGCCGCGTCTGCGGACGGCCGGGTCGTTGCGTCGAGCCCCCACCAACTCCATGAGAGCCAGCGGGCGCGGAGGACGAAATGACTCACGGTGACGAGGCAGCTTATGTGGCCACGCTCCTCATGCTCTACGTCGATCTTCCGGATACGCCCTTGCGTCCCGGTCCGCAGGACCAGTCCACCGCTCGCAGACTGTACTGCCAAGGCGTTCCTTTGTCACTAGTCGAATCCGCGCTCCTGTTGGCATCCTTGCGACGCTTGGTCAGGAATAGCGACTTGCCGCCACTGGCGCCGATTCGTTCGCTCGCCTATTTCCAGCCCGTGATCGCAGAACTGCAACAACAATCCTTGCCAGATGGATACCTCAATTACCTCCGCCTCAAAATCCAGAAAGTTGCAGCTCCGCGTCAGGAAGCCGCACCGTGTCTATGAAACTCTCCGTCGCCTATCTGCCATCCACTCGCAACAGCGCGTCCCCTTACCGCTTGCTCGATGAACTGGGCCAGGAGGTCGACTGGGCCAACCGCTTCCTGGATACCAAGCGCTTGCTCAGCCGCTCCCCGCGCTCGCTGCGAGCCTATGCCTTCGACCTGCTGCACTTCGCCCGTTGGGCGCAACACCCGCCACGCCGGCTCGCCGATCTCACCGAAGACGTCTTGCAAGAGTATGTCCGACACCAACTCGATCGCCAGCCCCCGCCCGCCACCCCCACCATCAATCGCCGCCTCGGTGTGGTGCGCGCTTTGTACCGCTTCCATTTTCAGTCCGATATCCCCGGCAGTGAGCGTTTCCCACGCACCTACTTCACCCGATCCCCGCTGGGCTACGGCCGCCCCGGCCGCGCCATAAGCTACGGTCTGCGCCTTACCCAACCACGCCGCATCATCATGCCCCTTTCGGCCGATGAGGTCGCCCGCTTCTGGCGCAGCTTCCGACACTATCGCGATCTCGCCCTGGTGGGCTTGATGTTGCTCGACGGCATGCGCTCATGCGAAGTTCTGGCTCTGCAATTAGCCGATTTGCGTCTGGCCGAGGCGCACATTCTGGTCCGCGGCAAAGGAAATAAACCGCGCCTGTTGCCCCTGCCGCAAGACATCCTCCAAACCCTGAAGCTGTATCTGTCTATCGAGCGCCCGCTGACCAATGCCAGCTCCCTGTTCGTCTGTTTGAAAGGCCGCTCACGAGGTCTGCCCCTCACCTCCGCCGGACTGCGCTCTCTATTCCGTCACCATCGCGCCACCACCCACATCCCCCAGGCGAACCCTCACCGTTTTCGTCATACCTTTGGAGCCGACATGGTCCGCG
>DATGJK010000125.1:0-4584 GCA_035295245.1 Acidobacteriaceae bacterium | reverse complement strand
AGAAGATTCTCAACCAGCTGGCGCAGCAAAACCGGATCGGCTGCCACCTCCGGCAGAGTTTCTATATTCCACACAATTCTGCGGGCGCCGGTTTCAGGTTCGAGCTCCCGGATCGCCTCGCGAACGATGGTGTTCAGGTTTACGGTCAGCTTATGAACTTCGGCTCGGCCGAGGCGCGAAAACTGAAGCAGCTCATCGATCAGCCTGCCCATTCGCTGCGAGGCCTGCAGCGTCTGATCGATATAGTGCTTCGATGTGTCATCGAGCGTGGAATAGCATCGTCCGGACAAGAGGGCGAGAAAGCCGTCGACGTGGCGAAGAGGCGCCCGCAAATCATGGGAAACGGAGTAAGCAAAAGATTCCATGTCCTGGATACTGACGGCGAGCTGGGCATTGACACGGTTGGTTTGCTCCATGGCTCGGGCAAGCTTGATGCTGCTGTATCCGAGCTGCGAAAGAAGGCCGGCCAGTTTGGAGTAAAAGACCATCGCGGAGTGTACGCGGTCGCGGTTCAGCCGCGGAACCCGATCGAGCGCGGCGAGATACTCCTTCTCATCGAAGTCAAAGCGCCGCGCCTGCTCCACGAACGTTTCCCGGTCCACCTGTTCATCCTCGAAGAAGAACTGACCGCTGAACAGGTTGCCGATGTGGCGGTCGCCGAGAACGATAGGAGTGACCACATCCCACATGTGGTTCCTGCATTTATAGAGTTTGAAGCTGCCTGGCTCCACACCGGCAGAGAGCTTAAGATCGCTCTCCATGCAGTTCTGACAAGCGTCGGGATGAACGCGATGGAAGTCCCTGCAGATGGTCTGCCAGCCGGCGCTGACCAGCGGTCTTCCGTTCTTGTCCAGCATAAAGACGGGGATGCCGGTCAACGCATGCAGCTCCGTCGCCAGAGCCTGCATCCCCGGCGTGTCGATGACATCGGCCAGTTCGAGGTGCTCCAGATCGCCTTCGGGCGAGAGAATGCTGTTGAGTTTCTGGCGGACGCGCTGCTCGCTCTCCCTGAGCTCCTGGGTACGCGCGTCAACGCGCGCCTCCAGATCCTGATTGAGCTGGCGGAGCTCCTGGTCAGCCTGATCCCGGGCAGCCTCGATGCGGTTGCGCTCGGTTACGTCCCGCGCGGCGGCGAAGACGCCTTCGATTTCTCCTGTCTCGTTGCGAAAGACTGAGGCGTTGTACAAAACATCTGTGACGTCACCGGATGCGCTGCGAATGGCGAGGGGATAGTCGCGGACCTCGCCCTCTGCGAAGACCTGTTCGTAGCCGTGGCGCGCCTGCGCGGGGTTCGTAAAGTAACTGGAGAAGTCGGTCCCGATCAGGTTCTGACGGGAGATGCCCGTGGCTTTTTCCGTGGCCGCATTGACGTCGGTGATTTTGCCGTCGCGGCTGATGGTCACCAGCGGATCCAAACTGACTTCGATCAGGCTGCGAGCGTAGCGCGAAGCGGTCCTCAGCTTCTCTTCGGCCTGTTTGCGCTCGGTGATGTCGCGGTTGATTTCCAGAATTGCCGAGGGATTGCCTCGTTCATTCCGCAACAGAGACCAGCGGCTGGCGACCACCACGGCGCTTCCGTCGCGGCAGAACTGCCGGATCTCCCCCTCCCACTCCTTGCTGACCTGCAAGCCAGCCATGATGGACTCGAGGGACTCAGGAAATTCAGTGCGTAATAACTCGAAACCGACCTGGCCAACGGCTTTGTCCGCCGACCATCCATACAAATCCCTGGCGCCCCGGTTCCAGGTCTGGATACGGCTGTCCAATCCGAGGATGACGATGGCGTCGTGCGCCAGCTCGAAGACTTCGGCCCGGTCCCGGAGACCCTCTTTTGCGCGTTTGAGCTCGCTCAGGTCGGCCGCGATCATGCACAGGACCCGTTCGGAGCCGCCGAGAACAATCTCGCTGAGCGATAACTGAACGGGGAGCAGGGCGCCGTCGCGAGGCAACAGGACGTCCTCCACGCGGATGTCCTGCCGCAACGCACGCTGCAGGAGTTCGCGCAGGCGTTGCTCGCCTTCGGCCAGACAGGAGGAGAAGGAGGAGCCGACGAGATGCTCCGCGGGCAGGTTGAGCATTTCGGCCAGACGCCGATTACAGAAGAGGACGGTGCCATCGGTGGCCATGGTGGCGGCCCCTTCGTTCATGCGCTCCGCGAAGATGCGATAGGGATTCTCCGGGCTTTGCAGAGTGTAGATCTGCGTTCCTTTGGGTCCCTCGACGACGATGGCGTCGACGTCGCCGCTGCGGATGGCCTTCTGCGTGGCCTCCAGTTCATCGAGGCGGGCTTGTACCCGTTCCAGCTCCGCGCGTAATGCCCGCTCCGTCGTTCTGCGCGATTGAGTCACGCTGCACCTATATGTCGGGGTTCCCGGTGGAATCCAGACAGCCCGTTTTCCGTTTGATATCCAACCCGAACAGCACACCCTCGCGGTCCGACAGATCGCCGACGATGCGCCGCAAGGGCAACGGCAGCTGCCTGATGAGCGTGGGAGTGGCGACGATTTGCTCGTCTTTTGCCAGCGACGGCTTCTGGTGGATGTCCACCACTTCCAGATCGTATTTCCCCTGGAGGTTTTCTTTGCAGACCGCTTTGATATTGAGGACCGAGCGGCGAGAACGTTCGGTCATGCCGGAGACGTAAAGCCGCAGCACATATTTTTCGCAGGGTTTCTCCAGCGCGGCCTCGATATGTTTCGGCACCGATATTGGTTTCATGAAGCCTTCCCCGGGCGCAGATCGAGCCCGATCAGAACCCGCTCGACGTTGGACAAGTCTCCAATGATCTTCTTGAGCGGCGGAGGCAGCCGGCGCACCAGTGTGGGGATGGCGAGGATTTGATCTCCGGCGGCGAGCCGGGGATTTTCAATCAGGTCGATCACCTCCACGCTGTAGCGGTTCGACAGATGGGCATCGCAAATCTGCCTGAGATTGCGCAGCGCATCGATGGATTTGGGCGTGGTGCCGGCGATGTAGAGGCGCAATTTCCAGTGCTCCCCATGTTTGCTTTTGCTCGGGCTGGGTTGAACGGTTCTGACTGGTTTCATCGTTTCTCCCCTGATGCGGAGGCTGGGGCTGTGGTTAATGGCGGGCAGCGGCAGAGCTCCCATGATGGCCATTGACCTGCATGGGCTGCTTGTCGGCCTGTCGGGATTCCCGAATGGCGGCGCGGACGCTGTCGCTCGCCAACTGACGCAATTCGATATCGCGCGCATCGCAGCGCAGGGCCTGTTCTTCCTGTTCGAAGGCGGCGCGCATGCGGGCGATCTGCTCTTCGAGCTGCTGGCGCTTGTGTTTCAGCTCCAGCCTTTTCGACTGCATCGTGCGGGCATGTTCCGCCGCTTCTTCGCGGTCTTTCATCTCCGCCGCCACACGGGCGGAACCGATCAGCAACCCGGATGGTCCGGAATAGACATCGAGCAGCTGGGCTCCGTGGCTGGTCAGCACAAATTCGCGGATCTGGTTGGAATGGGCCATGCCCCTCGCTTTGAGGACGTACAATCCGCGATTGCGCTCGCCGTCGCACTCCAGGTTGCGCAGCAGGAGCCACGCATCCATGAGCGAGGAGACGCCGACCTGGCTCATTTCGGCGGCGCTGTCGCCCGCGGTGAGACTGGTGAACATGGCCGTGATCTCGCGCGATTTGAACATGTCGATCAGGCGGACGCACATCGACTTGACCTCGGAATAGGTGCCCACCGAACTGAAGTTGGTGATGGGATCGATGACCACGACGCGAGGATCAAAGGAGCTGGTGATTTCGTGGATGGCGACGAGATGCTTTTCGAGGCCGAAGGCGCCGGGCCGTTCCGCATAGAAGCGCAGCAGATCCTTCTTCACCCAGGGCTCGAGGTCGATGCCGACCGAGCGCATGTTGCGAATAATCTCATGGGAGGATTGTTCCGACGCCATATAGAGCGCGCGCTCGCCGCGCTGACACGCAGCCAGCGCAAAATGCGCGGCCAGAGTGCTTTTGCCGGTGCCGGCCATCCCCGAAACCAGGATGCTGGTGCCGCGGTAGAATCCTTTGCCGCCCAGCATGGTATCCAGACGCGGAATTCCGGTGGAGACGCGCTGTGTGGGCGCCTTATGTTCCAGTTTCAGGCCGCTCAACGGAAGCACAGAGAAGCCGCTCGCGCCGATCAGGAAAGGATATTCGCTGGTTCCGTGCGGGGTTCCGCGATACTTGACCACGCGCATGCGGCGGACAGAAGCCTGCTCCTCCACTCTGTGATCGAGGACGATGACGCAGTCGGCGACGTACTCCTCAATTCCGTGGCGGGTCATGGTGCCATCGCCGGTCTCGGCGGTGATGACCGCGGTGACGCCCTTGCTTTTGAGCCAACGGAACAAGCGACGCAATTCGGCGCGCAGGATGTTCTCGTCGGAAAAGCCGGAAAACAGCGCCTCAATGGTGTCGAGAACGACGCGCTTCGCGCCCACGGCGTTGATCGCGCTTTCCAGGCGGATGAAAAGGCCATCGAGATCGTATTGGCCGGACTCTTCGATCTCGCTGGGTTCCACGCGAACATAGTCCATCAGCAGCTTTTTGCGCCGGCAGAGGGCCGGCAGATCGAATCCCAT
>DATGJK010000124.1:0-6378 GCA_035295245.1 Acidobacteriaceae bacterium | reverse complement strand
CGTCGCCGACCAGGTCAATGAGGGCTGCTACCACTTCTTTTCTAAGAACCCGAACACCGCAGCCTCGCCCGCGGCTCCCGCTGCGTCGGCCACGCCTCCGGCGGCTCCGAGTGGCTTAACGGCGACCCCGCAATAGCCCCGGCCGCAAATCAGAAAAGCTCCGCGCACGGCGGAGCTTTTTCTCTTGCTTCAATCCAGTCTCACGGCTGCGCGTTCCCGCTCGCGTCCTTGATCACCGCAAAGAAGGCCGGCTTCGGCTTCCCCTCGCGATCGAACAGCAGCGGATAATCCGTCCGCCCCGGCACCGGCCAGTTATTCTTCCACGAGTCGCCGTCCGTCACCCCCCAGAATGTCACCCGGCTGATGTCGGCGTGGTGTTTGACGAACACGCGAAACAGATCCGCATAGCGCTGCGCCAGCTTCTGCTGCACATCCTCCGGCAGCCCCTTCGCATAAGGGTTCAGCTTCGGATCCTGCGCGATCTTCAAACTCGCCTCCGCCGTCGGCCCGCGCGTCGCCGCTGGCAGCACATCGATATCTAGCTCCGAGATGGCCACCTTCACCCCCAGCGCGGCGAACGCCGAGATGGTCGCATCCTGCTGCTCGGCCGTCGGCCAGTTCAGATTGTCATGCCCCTGCAGCCCCACGCAGTCGATCGGCACGCCCGCGGCTTTCAGCTTTTTCACCAGCGCGATCGCCCCGTTGCGCTTGGCCTCATTCTCCAGGTTGTAGTCGTTGTACGTCAGCTGCGCCTGCGGATCGGCCTCATGTGCGTACTCGAATGCCTTCGCGATGTAGTCGTCTCCGATGATCTGCTCCCACAGCGACTGCCGCATCGTCCCGTCCTCATTGAGCGCTTCGTTCACCACATCCCAGCTCTGGATGCGCCCCTTGTACCGCCCGACCACCGTAGCGATGTGCTGGTGCATCCGCTCGAGCAGGGCATCGCGCGTCAGCAGGTTGCCCTTGTCGTCATGAAACACCCACGCCGGCACCTGGTTATGCCACACCAGGTTATGTCCCACCGTCCACATATGGCGCTTCACGCCGAAATCAACGTACTGATCCGCCAGGCTGAAGTCGTACTGATCGGGCTGCGGGTGGACAATCACCCACTTCAGCGCGTTCTCCGGTGAGATCGAGTCGAATTGCTCGACGATCAGCGCGTCTCCGCGCGCATCCTTCCCCGTAATCTGCGCCGCATTGATGGCCGCTCCCACGGGGAAGTCGTTGCGGAACGCCGCCTTCAGCGTCGTCGGCGCCTGAGCAGAGGCGGTCAGACCGATCAGCAGCGTGGCACAGGTCATGGATCGCACAAACATGGGCAACCTCCCCTTTCCGGAATTACTGTTGCGATGCAGCCGCCGCAGGCTGGCCAAAAGTCTTGCGCCGTCCGGCGAGTTCGTCGGAGATCGTGCGGTTCAACCGGCGTGAAATGGGATAGAAGAACAGGCACGCAGCGCACGCGAAGAATGCCAGCCCCGAGTAAAGTCCCGCAGTCAGCCGTATGCCCGCGAGCGCCCGCGCCGTCTGCGCCGCATTCGAAACATACCCGTAATACGAGAACAGCCATCCCGCCACCGCGCCGCCGATCGCCAGCCCCACCCACAGCGCAAAGATGACAGCGGCGGTCACGGTCGCGCTGGCGCGCCGGCCCGTCTTCCATTCCCCGTAGTCGGCCACGTCGCCCATCATCGCCCAGATCAGCGGCCCCGACGTTCCGTACGCGAACTGCCGCAGCACCTCCGACGTGACAATAGCTCCGGTGGCTGTCGCAGGCAGAAAGAGCACCGCCAGGTTGAAGATGCCGCTCAGCGTCATGCTCAGAATGAACAGCGGGCGCTTGCCGAGTCGAACCGAAAGCCATGTCGAGCACATCACGCCCACGATCAGCGCCGCCAGCCCGAATCCGTTAAACCAGCTGAAGATCTTCTCGTTTCCCGCGTTGTATTTGAAGAAGGGCAGCATCACGCTGCCCCGCATCGCAATGGCCATGAAATAGAACGTCGTCACCAGGAAGAGCACAATCCAGGGCCGGTTGCTGAACAGGTCGGCGAGATCCCGAGTCAGCGAGCTTTTCTGCTGCGGATCGGGCTGGATACGCTCCTCAGTCGAGAAGAACGCGACGATGAAGAAAATCACGCTCAGCACCAGCAGGATGCCCATCGTCCACTGGTATCCCCGCGCGTCGTTGCCGCGCCCAAAGAAGATCACCATCGGAATCGCCAGGCTTTGCACGATGAAACCGGCCACGTTCGCGAGCACCTGGCGATACGAAGCAATGGAAGTGCGCTCATCGGGATCGCCGGTGATCACCGCCGTCAGCGACGCGTACGGCACGTTGTTCATCGTGTAGATGATCCGCAGCAGCGAATACATCACCCACGCGTAGAGCAGCTTGCCGCCGGGACTCAGGTTCGGCGTCGTGAACGTCAGAATGCCGATGATGCCGAAGGGAAGCGCCGTCCACAGCAGCCATGGGCGAAACTTGCCCCAGCGCGTGCTGGTGCGGTCGGCAATCACCCCCATGACAGGATTGAGTACCGCCGCGCCCAGCCCGACCACGAGGAACAACGTGCCCGCCTGCGCCGCCGTCAGACCAAACGTGTCGGTGAAATAGCTGAGCTGCAGCGCCAGCATGGCCTGAAAGATGAAGTTGGCGGCCATATCGCCCAGGCCGTATCCAAACTTCTCGCCAAAGGAAAGTTTCTGAATCATAAGTTCACCGAGAAAAAGGCGGTTAGAAATACGTTTAGCCAGGTACTATTAGCCAAATCCATTTAGCAAAAAGCTGTTAGCGAGAGCGGCTCGCGCACTCTTGTTGCCACCCGGCAATCCCCAACAGCATTTCGTGCTAACAGCCTCTCGGTAGCAGTCTTTTGCTAACAGCCCTCGCTAACAGTCCTCTGCTAACAGCATCTCGCTAACAGCTTCTTGCTAACCGTTTCTCGCTAAAGCTTCACTCCGTCACCGTCAGCGTCACCTTCTTCAGATCCTCATCGCGCGACGACGTCCCGACCATGATCGCGAACTCGCCCGGCTCGACCACATACTTCATCTCCACATTCCAGAAGCGCAGCAACGCCGGCGTAACGGTGAACGTCACCGTCTTCGATTCGCCCGGCTCCAGCCACACCTTCTCGAAACCCTTCAGCTCCTTCACCGGACGCGTCGCCGAGCTGACCAGGTCGCGGATATACATCTGCACCACTTCGCTCCCCGCACGCTGCCCCGTGTTCTTCACGTCGACGGAAACCGTCACGCTGCCGTCCCTCTTCACGCGCGTCTTCGACAGCCGCGGCTCCGACACTGAGAACGTCGTGTAACTCAGCCCGTACCCAAACGCGAACAGCGGCGAAACATCGTCAAACAGATATCCCCGCCGCGCCGACGGCTTGTAGTTATAGAAGACCGGCAGATGTCCCGCTGACCGCGGAAAGCTGATCGGCAGTTTGCCCCCTGGGTTATAGTCGCCAAAAAGCACGTCCGCCACCGCGCGTCCGCACTCCTGCCCCAGATACCAGCACTCGAAGACCACCGGCACCTTCGCGAAGAGATTCGTCGCCGCCAGCGGCCGCCCGTTGAACAGGAACGCAAGCACCGGCTTGCCCGTCGCGACCATCGCATCCACCAGCTCGTTCTGCCTTCCAATCAGGTCCAGGCTCGTGCGGTCGCCCATGTGCTGCAGGTTCCACGCCTCGCGCGACGTCTGCTCGTTCCCCCCAATCGCCAGCACGATCACGTCGGCCTGTTTCGCTACCCGCACCGCCTCCTGAATCTGCCGCCGGTCCTCCTCAGGATCGCTGGGCACTACAGCATCCTGGTTCCAGTTGCCGCCAATCGTGATCTTGCAGCCCTCGCTGTAGAGGACCTTCACGCCCTTGCCCGCCTTCTGCTGAATCCCCTCGAACACCGTCACGTTGTGCTGCGGCACGCCGCTGTATCCGCCCAGCAGCGAACGATGCGCATTCGGCCCAATCACCGCAATCGTCTTCATCTTGCTCAGGTCGAGCGGCGCCACGCCACCATCATTCTTCAGCAGCGTGACCGCTTCCCGCGCCGCCGTGAGCGCCAGCTCGCGATGATCCGGCAGCCGAACCACCCGCTCCGCCTCATCCGGATCGACATACGGGTCGTCGAACAGGCCCAGCTCAAATTTCCAGAAGAGCATCGGCGCGACCATCTCATCCAGCTGCGACTCCTTCAGCGCACCCTTCCTCACCAGCTCAACCAGATACTTGTAGCAGTCCGGATCGGGCAGCTCGATGTTCACCCCCGCCTCCACCGCCAGCCGTGCCGACTCCTTCTTGTCCTTCGCGACAAAGTGCCCATGCGTATCCGGCCGGTAGCCAAGTTCCCAAATCGCGTAGTAATCCGAAACGATGAACCCCTTGAAGCCCCACTCCTTCCGCAGCACATCGCGCAGCAGCCACTTGTTCGCGTGCGAGGGCACGCCGTCGATCTCGTTGTAGCTAGCCATCAGCGTCACGGCGTTCGCCTCGCGCAGCGCTTCCCGAAACGTATAGAGGAACGTCTCGCGCACCACCCGCTCCGACACATTCGCCGGAGCGCAGTTCATGCCCGATTCCGGCTGCCCATGCCCGACAAAATGTTTCAGCGTCGCCAGCACGCGCGTCTTGTCCCTGAAGCTCGCGTCGCCCTGGAAGCCCTTCACCGCCGCGATCCCCATGCGCGACACCAGGAACGGATCCTCGCCGTACGTCTCTTCCACGCGCCCCCACCGCGGCTCCCGCGCCACGTCCACCACCGGAGTCAGCGCGTGATGCGCGCCCCGCGACCGCGCCTCGAGCGCCGTCATCGTGAACAGCTCCTCCACCAGCTTCGGATTGAATGTCCCGCCCAGCGCGATCGGCTGCGGAAAGCTTGTCCCCTCCGGCGCCGCATGCCCGTGCAGGCACTCCTCGTGGAAGATCACCGGAATGCCGAGCCGGCTGTTCTCGAGAAAGAACCTCTGGATGGCGTTCGTCAGCTCCGCCATCTGCCGCGCCGTGCGTCCGCCGCCCGCGTCGCTCGGACGCCCCACCTGGCCCAGTCCCCGGCTCAGCGCATACGGCCCGCGCAGGTTCTTCTTCGCCTTCGCCAGGTCGAAGTTGCCCTTCGCATCGACCAGCGTCTGCGCCTTCTCTTGCCAGATGCACAGCATCTGCGCCGCTTTCTCCTCCAGCGTCATGCGGCTCATCAGGTCCTTCACCCGCCGCGCCGAAGGCAGGCTGCGGTTCTTGTATGCGGGCGTGGCTTCCGCCTTCGTGGAGGGTCGCGCGGCGGCCTTGCCTGCCGCCCGAACAGCGGATTTCTTCTTCGAAGCGACTACCGGTGTCATGCGAGCTTTCCTGGAAAAGAGCGGATTCGTTGCCGAGCCGAACGATGGCCGTTACGTCCGCTCCAATCTAGTCGCGCCCGCAGGGAAAGTGCAACAGAAAATCGATTTAATTGTGCCCGACGGGAATGGTTGATGGGAGGCTTCGGATCAGATTCGCCGCGTCCGCACTTCTCGCGCTCGTCGCAGGCCAAAACGGATCTCCTCGACTGATCGGACCGTTTTCCCCACCTACAGCACGGATTTCCAGGATTCTCGCAAGCCCTCGTCTTCAGTCACCGCCCGATACCGCCGCCCCATACGCCAGCTCCGGAATCCGCATCTAGTCCTCCCTGGAGGCGTTCTTCCGCTTGCGCATTGCCATTCTCTCGCTGCTGGCTCTCCTCGCAGGCCTCCCTGTCCCGCCGGCGGCGGGGCAAACCCGCGTGCAGGCTGGCGTCTTTCTCGACTATCTGAACGTCTCGCAGACCCAGACTCCCAACCTCGGCCTCGGCGGAAGGTTCGGTTACCGCGTCCACACCCACGTTGTGCTCGAAGGCGAGCTTGCCTACGACTACGGCGTCAATTTCAACGAGCTCTACGTCAACGTCGCCAACGGAAACGTCGCCGCCATCGAGCACACATCCATCGGCGTCACCAGCGGATTGCTGGGGCCGATGGTCCAGCCGGCCCACGGCCATCTGCGGCCCTTCGCCACGCTCAAGGCGGGATTCGTCGATTTCCGCCTCAGCCCGAGCCTTCTGTCGCTCGCGCCCTACGGCAGCGTCGCCAGCTCGATCCTCGGCATCCGCGATTCGAATCTCAACGCGGCTCTCTATCCCGGCGCCGGCGCCGAAGCCAGCCTTGGCCCTCTCGGCCTGCGGCTGGAGTTCGGCGATCTCGTCTACTTCAACCGCGGCGGACACAATAACCTGCGTATCACCTTCGGCCCCATCCTCCGCTTCTAGCGGAAGACTCATCGCCGGCACGCATCTCACCACCCAATATCGAGCTGTCATCCTGAGGAGCGAAGCGACGAAGGATCTGCGGTTGCTCTTCTG
>DATGJK010000123.1:0-2828 GCA_035295245.1 Acidobacteriaceae bacterium | reverse complement strand
CATCCATTTCCATTCCCGTCAGCAATGAGGGGATGATGCGATCCGTATAGAATCCCGCCGGATCTATTCGGTCGAACGATAGGCTCTGCTCCCGCAGCCGCTCGAAGTTCGGGAATTCCTGTCCTGCAGGACGCTGGTCGTAAACCAGGCGATACGAAAGCTCGTCGAAAAGGATCCAGACCAGCCGCCCTTCCGGAGCTCTGGTCGTCGCGACGGACGTTTCCCGCACTTCTGCTGCGCGTGTGACAGGCTCGGCCGAACGAATCGCCAGATAGACCAGCTGTGGCGCCAGCCAGACGATTGAAAATGCAAACCCGGCCAGACCGATACGCGTCGCCCGGATCAGGCTCCGCATGACCGAGGGTTTGATCACTGCGAGCAGCAGGAAAACCAACGCGAGTCCGACCGCCAGGATACGGTTCAGAGCCAAACCGGTCTGGACGAGATGAGACAGGCCGTGGAAATTTCCTGCGCCATGCGCATCCAGATTGGATTCACTTTTCAGGGGACTCGCCGCGAGGAGCCCTGCACGCCAGAACGTCACAGCGGCCAGGACTGCTCCCGTCATCAGCCGCACTCGTCCCGGCAGGCGCAGGAGCAGTACCAGCGCCAGCGCAAAGACTACGGAGAGGGCCGCCAGATCGAGCAGCACGCCACCAATCAAATTCCTAATCGGAAGCTCATGGTGATACAGCGCGATGTTACCCGGCGTGACCAGAGGAAAGAAATACGGCAGCATCAGCAGCAGGGCAGCCCCCGCGCCTTCCGCCCAAAGTCGCGCTCTCATGAACCCGCCCTGGTGAGGCAGGTCAGCTCATGCGCTGCGTGCAAACGCGCCGAAACACCTCGGCCGGCCAGAACAAGGCTGAATGTCGTCCGGTCATAACGATGCTGCCGGATCGAAAAACAGCCACGACAATGCACACAGCGGTAATAAGAACGAATCACTGTCAGCGGCCCTTCATGGGCAGCCCATCTGGGAATGGGATGTTAAGGGAAGTTTACCGGACTCACCTGGTTCTCAGGTGCACTATGGTAACCAGCATTCAGAAAATTAACGCCCCCCGGTTCCTATCTTCAGGGGCTAACTTACCCCGCTGGCAACAATCCTCCAGAAGTTATCTCTTAAAGTCGGACGCTTTTAGTCCTCAAGCGCGCTATGGAAAACACGCTGCGTCGCGCTGTGAATGCAGGCACATTCAGCGGGACGCCGTTAGGTGTTCTACCCCGGGATCAGTCGCCGTGAAATTCGAACCGCATCCCAAAGCGCGTCTTCATCTCTCTGCGCCCCAGCGTCGTGATCCGCAGGGCGCGCACCTCGGCCTCCTGTTCCACCCATCGCCGCCGCAGCGCAAGTTGCAGCAGCGCCGCCCCCAGCGCGCCGCCCAGATGCGGCCGGCGCTCGCTCCAGTCCAGACACGGAAAGGCCAGTCGTCTCCGCAGCCCGAGCATTTCCTCCACATTCACGCCCAGCGCCTCCAGGTGGCGGCCTCCCGTGCCGGTGATCTGATAATTACGTCGCCCTCCCCCACCCCGAGCCGCAATCCAGCCCAGAGCGGCAAAACGGTCGTGCAGGGCCACTCCCACCGCCCCTGCAATGTGGTCGTAACACCTGCGCGCCACCCGCAGCCGATCGGGCGTGGTCGGCCGAAACGGCGGACGCCGCGCTCCTGCGAGCACGCTCAGGCTTTCCAGCACCGCTGCTACGGAGCGTCCTGACAGGCCGTAGTAGCGATGCTTGCCCTGCGCCTGCAACTCAATCAGCCCCGCCGACTTCATGCGCGTCAGGTGGCTGCTCGCCGTCGACGGCGTCACGCCCCCAATCACTGCCAGTTCTGTGCTGGTGCGTGCGTGGCCGTCCAGCAGGGCGTAGAGCATGCGAGCGCGCGCCGGCTCCCCAATCGCCGCGGCTACCCGCGCCACCGTCTCATCGTGCTCCGTCTCGACATTCATACTTTGATGATAATCGAAGCATGGCGTACCGTCCCGGCGCATCCTTTCTTTCATCGGGCAAATGCCATGCGCCTGCGTGACCTCACTCGCCGCGAAGCTGTCGCTTCTCTCATCGCGGCTCTCGTCCCCTTCGCAACCGGCGCTTCCTCGCCACTTCCCTTCAGGAGAGCCATGAAAATCCTGTGCATCATTCATTATGAAATCGATCCCTCCCAGCGCGACGGCTTCAAACAGTACGCGGAAAACTGGGGCCGCATCATTCCCCGCTGCGGAGGCCGCCTCATCGGGTATTACCTCCCGTATGAGGGCACGAACTATGTCGGCTGGGGCATGATTGGATTTGACAGCCTCGCCGCTTACGAGCAGTACAAGGCGCGGCTGCGCGCCGATCGCGAAGCGCTCGACAATTTTGCCCTGGCGCAGAGTCGCCGCTTCATTCTCCGTGAAGAGCGGAGCTTCGTTGAACTGGTGGAAGGCACCTTCAGCGCCGCTCCCGCGTAGCACTCGAGGACTCCGATGAACCAGACAGAAAAAGCACAGGCGTTCCGCGACCTTCATCGCCGGCAGGAGGCCTTTGTCATTCCCAATCCGTGGGACATCGGCACCGCGCGCCTACTGGAGTTGCTCGGATTTGCCGCTCTCGCGACCACCAGCGCCGGCCATGCCTACTCGATTGGCAAGCCGGACGGCACATGCACTCGCCAGGAGGTCCTCGATCACCTGCAGGCGCTCGCCGGCAGCGTGAGCCTGCCCGTCAGCGCCGACCTGGGCAAAGGCTTTGGCGACTCGCCCCGCTCCGTGGAAGAGAGCGTCACCCTGGCCGCCGCAACCGGCATCGTGGGCTGCTCGATTGAGGATGCCTCGGGGCGCGCCGA
>DATGJK010000122.1:0-3889 GCA_035295245.1 Acidobacteriaceae bacterium | reverse complement strand
CGCTCGCTTCCAAAGGGACAGTCCCGCCCGATGCTGCCTTCGCGCTGGTGCTGGGCGCCAACCTGGGCACCGCCATCAATCCTGTCCTGGAGGGCGTTTCAGGCGATGATCCTGTTGCGCGGCGCCTGCCCATCGGCAACCTGCTTACCCGCGTCGCCGGCTGCCTGGTCGTCCTTCCCCTGCTCGACAGGATCGGCGCGCTGGTGGTCCAGCTCGAGCCCGATCCCGCGCGCGCGGTCGCCGACTTCCACACCGGCTTCAACCTGATCCTGGCGATCTTCTTCCTGCCGGCGCTCAATCCTTACGCCTGGGTGCTGCGCAAGCTCCTCCCCGCCCGCATCGATGTGGACGACCCGTCGCGCCCGCGCTACCTCGACCAGACGGCACTCGAATCGCCACCCATCGCCATTGCCGCGGCAGCCCGCGAGGCGCTCCGCATGGCCGATGCCCTGGAAGCCATGCTCACCCGCGCCGGCGAGATGCTCGCCATCACGGACCCCCGTCAGACGGGTGACGTCCGCCGACTCGACGACGTGCTCGATCGGCTGAACACGGCCATCAAGACCTATCTTGCGAACCTGGACCCCGAGTCGCTGTCGGAGGACGATCAGCGCCGGCTGACGCAGGTCCTGGTCTTTGCGACCAACCTGGAAGCTGCCGGCGATGTGGTGGATCGCGACGTGATGGGCCACATCGCCAAGTGTCTGAAGCGTGGCCGCCCGCTCACTTCGGACGATTGCGCGGAAGGCCGCCAGCTGCTGAACCGTCTGGGCGCCACCGTCCGCGCCGCTGCCGCGGTGTTCATGAGCGAGGACGCCCGCGCGGCACGCCAGCTTGCGGCCGAGAAGGAAGCATTCCGCGACCTGGAGGCTGCAGCCACCCGCGCGCAGTTCGCTGGCCTCCGCCAGGGTCAGAAAAGTCCGCTGGACGTCGATCTCGTCCGCGAACTGAAGCGCGTGAACGGCCACCTGGTCGCCGCCGCTGCCTACCCTGTTCTGGAGGGCCAGGGCGAGCTGCTGTCGTCGCGGATTCGGCTGGATTCCTGACCCGCGCAGGCACACATAACCGAATCCCCCGTCTCTCCCGTCCCGCCGGCTGAGTCGGTTGTCTATACAGCACACTGTGTCCAGATCGCAACACGCGCCATGTATGTTGTGGCTGGGTCAGAAAAGGTGTCCCAGATGTTGATTGACGACACACGCGTGACGGGTCGAGATTTGCCTCCAATTCGCCAGGGGGAATCCGACGTGCTCGACGCCGTGCAGATGCCAGGTCGCCACCAGGTCCACATCGATCGCTCCCGTGACGTGCTGCTCACCGACTTCGGGCGCGCCACGCTCTCTGACCGCTACCTGATGCCTGGCGAGGAATTCCAGGACCTGTTCGCCCGCGTTGCCTCCTATTATGGCGACGATGCCGCGCATGCCCAGCGCATTTACGACTACATGTCGAAGCTGTGGTTCATGCCCGCCACGCCCGTGCTCTCCAATGGGGGAACCCAGCGCGGACTGCCGATTTCCTGCTTCCTGAACGAGGCCTCCGACAGCCTGGAGGGCATCGTCGGACTGTGGAACGAGAACGTGTGGCTCGCTTCGAAGGGCGGCGGCATCGGGTCGTATTGGGGCAACCTGCGGTCCATCGGCGAGAAGGTCGGTGCGGTGGGCAAGACCTCCGGCGTGATCCCGTTCATCCGCGTGATGGATTCGCTGACGCTCGCCATCTCCCAGGGCTCGCTTCGCCGCGGTTCGGCAGCCGTCTACCTCCCGGTCTCCCATCCCGAGATCGAGGAATTCATCGAGATCCGCCGCCCCACCGGCGGCGACCCGAATCGCAAGGCGCTCAACCTGCACCACGGCATCCTGGTCTCCGACGCCTTCATGCGCGCCGTCGAGGCCGACGAACCCTGGCCGCTGCTCTCCCCCAAGGACGAATCGGTGGTGCGCAGCATTTCTGCCCGCTCGCTGTGGATCCGCATCCTGACCGCGCGCATCGAATCGGGTGAGCCGTATCTGATCTTCTCCGACCATGTGAACAGCGCCCGCCCGGAGCATCACAAGCTCGCGGGCCTGGAGGTGAAGACCTCCAACCTGTGCTCCGAGATCACGCTGCCCACCGGTCGCGATCAGCACGGCATGGAGCGCACCGCGGTCTGCTGCCTGTCCTCGCTGAACCTGGAGAACTGGTTCGAGTGGAAGGACCATCCGACGTTCATCGAGGATGTGATGCGCTTCCTCGACAACGTGCTGCAGGACTTCATCGATCGCGCACCGCCGGGGATGGAGAAGGCGAAGTATTCCGCGGCGCGCGAGCGCAGTGTCGGCCTTGGTGTGATGGGCTTCCACTCGTTCCTGCAATCACAGAACGTCCCGTGGGAGAGCGTGGTCGCCAAGGTATGGAATCGTCGGATGTTCAAGCACATCCGCGAGCAGGCCGATGTCGCGTCGCGCGTGCTGGCCGAGGAACGCGGCCCATGCCCCGACGCCGCCGAGTACGGCATCATGGAGCGGTTCAGCCACAAGATGTCGATCGCGCCCACTGCTTCGATCTCAATCATTGCTGGAAATTCGTCGCCGGGGATCGAGCCGATCGCCGCGAACGTGTTCCTGCAGAAAACGCTGTCCGGCAGCTTCACGGTGCGCAACCGGCATCTGCAGATGCTGCTGGCCGAGAAGGGGATGGACAGCGACGAGATATGGTCGTCCATCACGCTGCGGGCCGGCAGCGTGCAGCACCTGGATTTCCTGACCGAGCAGGAAAAGGCGGTCTACAAAACAGCGTTCGAACTAGATCAGCGCTGGATCATCGAGCACGCGGCCGACCGCGCGCCGTTCATCTGCCAGAGCCAATCGGTGAACGTGTTCCTGCCGGCGAATGTGCATAAGCGGGATCTGCATCAGATCCACTTCATGGCGTGGAAGAGGGGCGTGAAGTCGCTCTACTACTGCCGCAGTCTGTCGATACAGCGCGCCGATAATGTGAGCGAGGCTGCGGTGCGTCCGGAAGAATTCGTTGGGGTGGCTGCGGCGGTGGTGCCGGCGAACGACGGGCAGATTCCGCTGCCGTTGGTTGCCGCGCGCGCGGCGGCGGCGAATGCGACGGATTACGAAGAGTGTCTGGCGTGTCAGTAGATGGCGATAGCGAGACTGTCTATTGCGAGCTTAGCAGCGGAGCAATGTGGCGAACCGACCAAAGCGTTACGATAACTGTTCGGCCAGTCGTGCGGGGCGCGTGTGGTCGTGGCATGAGTGACATTAACAGAACTGAGCTAACCACTGAGGAACAGAAAACTAGGCGGCTAACGCAGCGGTTCGACTACCACATGCAGTTATGATGGCCAAAGTATTCTGATAAGGAAAAATTCTCAAGGGAATACAACTTCATTATTGGAGATAAGCCTCATCAACTTTGGAGGTGCGACTTCGAAAAAGCCAACGCCGAGGAAAAAGCACTCACAGGAAAATCACTCTGATTTCTTTGGAATGGCATAGAAATAATATCGTATGACAAAATAGATGACGCCGTCGTTGATTTTATCAATGAGAAGAAAGAGGCACGTATAAAATCGAAGTTGCAATATATCACATCGCCGTTGGCAATTAGTGCTGTGCTAGCGCTCCTGTTAGGACTCTTAATTTTCGTCCTCATGGTTTGGCGCAATGGCGTCCCGGACCAGCTTTGGACCATCTTCACTGCGGTGATAGCCTTCTATTTTGGGAGGAAGGACATTCGTGCATAGAGCGCCGATTAGGTGGTCACTTTTGCAGCGCCGTTCCCCTTGCCGTCCTGACGACCAGATTGGGCGAGAAGCCGCCAGAGAGCCCCGGTAGTCCCTCGCGGCGCGGCTGCTTCATCAGCTAGAGCATTTTGCGGTTGCATAGATTCGGGCGGT
>DATGJK010000121.1:0-14250 GCA_035295245.1 Acidobacteriaceae bacterium | reverse complement strand
GGGTGATTTTTGGGTCGGTGCTGTTCCGGGAAGACGGCGTGGATACGGAGGCGGCGCAGGCGATCGCATCGCGCATCGGGCCGCAGCAGTTCGTTGCGGGGATCGATACCAAGGGCGGCAGGATTGCGGTGCGCGGATGGCGCGAGCAGGTTGAGGTCACGCCGGCGCAGGCGATTGCGGCGCTGGAACCTTTCTGTGGCGCGTTCCTCTACACCCATGTAGACACCGAGGGCACGATGCGCGGGTTCCCTGTGGAGACGGCGCGCGCGCTGCGCGGACTGACGCAGCGGCAGCTCATTGTGGCGGGTGGCATTCGAGCGCAGGCGGAGATCGACGAGCTGGACGCAATGGGCGTCGATGCGGTGGCGGGCATGGCCGTGTATTCGGGGCTGCTGGCGACGTGACGGTGTCATTTTGAGGGCGCTCGCTCCCATGTCTCCCAAAAGAGGGAGGCATGGGGCACCTGGTTCTTTGCCCGCGTCTGTGCAAAATGCAATAAGCTAATACGTCCGGCGCAGAGGCGGACAGCATGAGACACAAGAGCGCCATCCGCGTGGCCAAACGCCTGGAGGAGGTTGGCTTCTCCGACATTGTGCAGATCCGCAATAAGGTGCTGGAGCTGCGCGCGGCGGGCAGGCCGGTGCACGCCTTCCACGGCGGCGAGCCGTTCTTCGAGACGCCGGAGATTATCAAGTATGCCGGGCTGAAGGCGCTGGCGGAGAACCGCACGCGGTATGCGCCTTCGTCGGGAATTGAGCCGCTGCGCCAGGCGATCGCACGGAAGCTGCAGACGAAGAACCGCATCGAGGCCGCGGTTGACGATGTGATCGTCACGATCGGCGGAGCGCATGCGCTGTATGCGGCGTTTCAGACCGTGCTCGACGAAGGCGACGACGTGCTGCTGTTCTCGCCCTACTGGACGCCGATCCGCGACATGGTGACGATGGCTCAGGCGCGGCCGGTGATGGTGCCGACCTCGAGCGCGCGACGCAGCGGGCTGACGGCTGCGCTGGAGCACTACTCGACGCCGGCGACGCGGGCCATCTACTACAACACACCGCAAAATCCTTCGGGCGTGGTCTTTACGCGCCAGGAGGCGGAGGAGGTGGCGGCGTTTGCGAAGAGGCGCGACCTGATCGTCATCGCCGACGAAGCTTACGAAGACATCGTGTATGAGGGCGAGCACGTCTCGATCGCCTCCCTGCAGGGCATGGCGGAGCGGACGATCACCGCTTACACGTTTTCGAAAACCTATGCGATGACGGGCTGGCGCTGCGGCTATGCGGTGGCGAAAGAGCCTTTCATGACGGGGCTGCGGAAGGTCGTGCTCTATTCGACAAATGGCGTTTCAACGCCGACGCAGTGGGCGGCGGTGGAGGCGATCAACATGCCACAATCCGCTACGGATGGGCGCCTGGCCCAGTACCGCGAGCGCCGCGATCTGCTGGTCAGGGGTCTCAACGAGGTGGGGCTCGCCTGCGAGATGCCGGCGGGCGCGTTCTATGCGTTCCCGGATGTCCGCAAAGTGGACAAGAACAGCCGGCGGATGTCGCAGATGCTGCTGGAGAAGGCGCAGGTTGCGACCATCCCGGGCGTAGTCTTCGGAGCGCAGGGCGAAGGGCACGTGCGGTTTAGCTATGCGGTGACGCCGGAGACGATCGAGACAGGGCTCGAGGCCCTGCGCAGGATATTGGGCTGAGCCCCGGGCGTGTTCGTAATTCGTTGAAATGAAAGTCCATTAATTTCTGCGTCGCTTTGCTCCGCTTGCGAGTCCAACTAAGACCAAGAAACCCGTACGGCTCGCTGGAATCAGCGCGCGATGGCCGAGACTGGAGATTTTGCTTGTTGCCCTGTCCATCCCCCGCAACGCGCCCGCTTGCCGTATTGCTGTTAGCGGGTCTGCTCACGCCGGCGCTGTTCGCCCAAAGCACGGCGTCTTCGCTGCCCGATGCTCCGGGTTATGCGGCGCAGTCGCAGACTCCGGCGAACGCGACGCCGGCCGACAAAGAGGCCGGTACGGTGCCGCCGACGCTGGCGGGCAGGCAAACCAAACGCATTCTCGGCATCGTGCCGAACTTCCGCTCCGTGTCGGTCGACGAGAAGCTACCGCCTGACTCGGCCCGGGACAAGTTCAAAGAGAGCACCGAGGATGCCTTCGATTACTCGGACTTCATCTTCGTGGGCATTCTGTCGGGGGTGGCACAATTGCAGGGGTCATATCCGGAGTTCCATACAGGACCCCCGGCGTACGCTCGGTATTACTGGCACACGATGGCGGATCAGGTAGACGAAGATTACCAGGTGGAATTCGTCTTCCCCACGGTCTTCCGGCAGGATTCGCGCTACTACACGCTGGGACGGGGCGGCGTCGTGAAGCGGACGGCGTATGCCTTCACCCGCGTGCTGGTTACGCGCACCGATGCAGGACACGAGAGCTTCAACGCATCCGAGATCATCGGAGCAGGGGCGGCTTCCGGCATATCGGACCTCTACTATCCGGCGCGTGAGCGCACCTGGACCAAGACCGGGCAGCGCTGGCTGCTCAACTGCAGCCTTGACGGTGCAACTTTCATCTTCAAGGAATTCTGGCCCGACCTGAACAACCACTTCTTCCATCAAAGGAACTGAGACGTGTGCCGGCTGCGCAGGGCTCCAATGGGCCGCGCGCCGCAGGGAAGGGTCAAGGTTGCCATGTTGAAGGTTGGAGTGTCCGAAGCGGTCGATCCGCACTTGCGGCAGCTGCTGCCGAAGGGGATCGCGCTGGAGGTGATCCCGCTGAGCCCGGAGCGGGAGATCGAGGTCGAGTTTTGGATTGTGCCTCCCTTTTATCGGCATGCGAAGGATGCCTGGCCGCATCTGCGGGGGGTGCGCGTGGCGCAGTCCTGCATGGGCGGCGTGGACTTTTTGCTGAAGCTGCTGCCGCGGGAGGTAATTCTGTGCGACGCGCGCGGAGTGCACACCATTTCGACAGCGGAGTGGGCGATGGCCGCGATTCTGGCTGCGTACAAGTACCTGCCCTTCTTCGGTGAGGTGCGGCGTTCGGGCCAGTGGACGCGCCGCAGAGAGGCGGAGGAACACTACCGCGATATTCATCAGACGGAAAAGCATTTCTATCCGCCGGTGCTGCTGGAAGAGCTGCACGGCCAGCGGGTGCTGATCGTCGGCTATGGTTCGATCGGCGAGGCCATCGAGCAGCGGCTGCTGCCCTTTGGTGTGCAGATCGACCGGGTGGCTCGCTGTCCGCGTGCGGGCGTGTTCGGAGTCGACAAACTACCGGATCTGCTGCCGCAGGCGGACGTGGTGGTGCTGGCGGTTCCGCAGACCAGCGAGACCGCCGGGATGATCGGCAAGGAGCAGATCGCCGCCTTGAAGCCGGGAGCGCTGCTGGTGAACGCCGCGCGGGGTCAGGTAGTGGATACGGATGCACTGGTGGCGGCGCTGGAGGCTGGGCACATTCGAGCGGCGCTGGACGTGACGGATCCCGAGCCGCTGCCCGAAGGGCATCCGCTGTGGAAGGCGCCCAACCTGCTGCTCACGCCGCATGTGGCCGGGTCAACGCCGATGTTCATGACGCGGGCGATGCGGTTCGCGGGCCAGCAGATCGAGCGCTATCTGAAGGGCGATCCGCTGGAGAATGTGGTGACGGGTGAGTATTGACGTCCTGGACGCGCTACCGGAGTAGCGCCATCTCACGAGGGCGAAGGAATACGTGCCTGCGACTGTAACGGATTCCGGAGTCTCCTCGATCTGAACGAGCCGAGGGTGCCATCCGGTCAGCGGGGATGGCGATGGGTTCGCACTCTGCGGTGCGGTTCGGCCTGAGCTTCGGCGCTGCGCACAGCGCGAAGGAATGGCCGCGCTCCGGCAGGCGGACGCACCCGGCCCAGCAGAGCTTCGCTGGTGGTGACGCGGCGGCCGTACATCGCGTGGCGGGCATCGTTGTCGGATTTGACGACGGCGCCATCGAAGGTCATACCGAGGAACGCGCCCTTCGCGCGAGAGTAAGTCAGGATCAGCGCATTCAGCGCCACATCGGTGTTCTCGGAGGAGTGGCGTCCTACCGGGCCGATGGCGGCAGAGGCATCTCTTCCGATTTCGAATTTGCTCGCAAGCAGCTTCTCCATTCCTTCCCTGCCCCTGACGACCATGATGAGATCGACCGCTTCGACACCGACCTGCGTGCCCCAGCTACCTCCTCCCATTTGAATGAACGCCGGCGCACTCCAGCCTCGCGCGGTGCGGCAGGTGGCGACGCCCTTGCCTTCTTCGGCTCCAAAGACAAAGCCTCCCTTGACCAGGTGCGGAACAACAGCGATGCACCTGGCCCGCTTGAGAACGTGGTCGGGAATACGCTGATCGGGCGCGCGCATGGTTTCGTCGAGCACTCGAGCCGCGCGGTCGAGCCGGTCGATGTCTTTCGTGTGTTCCGACTCCGCAGAGCAGCGGGCCAGAGGGATGAGCAGAGCGAGCGAGAGCATGATGATTTTCAAGCGTAGGTCCTCGTTGTGCCTGTTCCCGCCGGGGCTCGGGTCATCCAGAGACAAAGCACATTGAGATTGGATTGCGAAGGAGGCGCGGACCGTCGCCCGCACCGCGCCAGAACGCGGGTTGCCCGACTTAGCGGGAAAGATGCTCTGCGGACGGGTTGCGTGGGCTGGAGGGCTTTAACGGCCAGCCGGCGACGGCCATTCGTCGACGACGATCCCCAGGTCGCTCAGCACCTGCATGGTGGCCTCGACGTTGCGCCGGATGGCAGGGCGATCCTGCGGTGCGGCAGTGGGATCTTCTTCGACGGCAACGACGCGGCCCCAGGGCCAGGTTGCCGGCGGGGCGGCGGTGAGGGCTTCGGGCAGATCGGCAATGCGCAGGTCGAGCTCGCGACGGCGCGCGGCGACGGGGCGAAGGAAGGTGTCGCCGGGCTCCGCCGGACCGTTGGACGGATACAGAATGCTCAGGCTGACCGACGACTTGCCGACGATGAGGAAGGGATTGGCCCAGCTGGCGCGCGTGTGAATCGAGGTGTAGACGGTCTTCGAGGGCAACGGGATTTCAGCGATCTGCTGACGGTAGGCGTCGCGCGCCGCGGCGGCAGCTTTGGCCTGCTGCAGGGCATGTTCGCGAGCGATGGCAGCTGCTTCGACGGAACTGGCGGCCTTGAGCGGTGACGGGGCATGGGAGCAGCCGGCAGCAAGGCCCAGCAGCAGGGCAGGAACGAGAAATGCAGAGAATCTCATGGGACAGCGGGTTTGATCTAAGGATACCAGCGCCGGGGACCGGCTGAGTTTCGCGGGCTGCCGGGGTGGGAATAGAATCGTCCGCGGTGAAGACGAGTCTTTTCGATCTCTATAAAGTCGGCATCGGGCCCTCGAGTTCGCACACCATGGGGCCCATGCGCGCGGCGCGGCGCTTTGCCGCGGAGCTGGCGGAGACCGGCGTGCTGGCGCAGGTCGCCGACGTGGTGGTGGAGCTCTATGGGTCGCTCGCGCTGACCGGCCAGGGACACGGCACGGATCGCGCGATCCTGCTGGGGCTGAGCGGAGAAGAAGCGGCGACCATCGATCCGGCGAGCATCGACCGAAAGCTGGCGACGATCCGGGAGACGGGCAGGCTCGCGTTGCTGGGCACGCATCCCATCGCGTTTCGCGAGCCGGAGCATCTGCTGTTTCATCGAGACGAGATGCTGCCGCCGGGGGCGGTGACGCAGCATCCGAACGGGGTGAGATTCACCGCGTTCGATGGGTCGCGCAGGATGCTGCTGACGCGGACGTACTTCTCGATCGGTGGGGGATTCATTGTTGCCGACGGCGAAGAGGCTTTGCCCGCGACGACGGCGGAGGTGAAGCTGCCGTTTCCGTTTTCGAGCGCGGCGGAGTTGCTGGCCATGGCGCATGATGCCGGACTGAGCGTGTGGGAGCTGATGCTGGCGAACGAGTGCGCGCTGCGGCCGGAGGCGGAGGTGCGCGCGGGCATTCTGCACATTTGGGACGTGATGCAGGCGTGCATCGAGCGGGGCATTGCGACGGAGGGGATTCTGCCTGGCGGACTCGCGGTACGGAGACGCGCGCCTCGGCTGGCTGCGCGACTGCACGAGAAGGGATCGGTGGATCCGCTGGCGCCGCTGGACTGGGTAACGGTGTACGCGATGGCGGTGAATGAAGAGAACGCCGCAGGAGGACGGGTGGTGACGGCTCCAACAAATGGAGCCGCGGGGGTGGTGCCGGCGGTGGCGCGGTATTACCGGGACTTCGTTGAGGGCGCAGATACAGCGGGGATTCTGCGGTACTTTCTGACGTCGGCGGCGGTGGGGGTGCTCTACAAGGAGAACGCTTCGATCAGCGGAGCGGAGGTTGGTTGCCAGGGCGAGGTGGGCGTGGCCTGCTCGATGGCGGCGGGCGGTCTGGCGGCGGCGCTGGGCGGCACCAATGGCCAGGTGGAGCACGCGGCAGAAATTGCGATGGAGCACAACCTGGGAATGACGTGCGATCCGATTGGCGGGCTGGTGCAGATTCCGTGTATCGAGCGCAACGCGATGGGCGCAATGAAGGCAGTGCAGGCCTGCCGCATCGCGATGAACGAAACCGAGGCGCACAAGGTGTCGCTCGACCAGGTGATCCGGACGATGTACATGACGGGGCTGGACATGCAGTCGCGCTATAAAGAGACGTCGCTGGCGGGACTGGCGCTGAACGTGATCGAGTGCTGAGCAGGCTGGGTTGAATACAGGACCGCCTTTCGGGGGGCAAGCCGCATCCAAAATCCCGTTGGGGGTAAACGATGGCAGCTCAACCCATTCCGAACGCGTCGCCCGAAGATGTTGCCCAGTTCAGCCTGGAACAGGAAATCGCCGATGCCCAGCGGCACCGGCCGTGGCAGGGCGGTACCTACTCCAAGATGCTCTGCAAGCAGGGCGACCTGCGGCTGGTCCTGGTATGCATGGACGAGGGCGCGAAGATGGACGAGCACCATGCCGACGGCAGCCTGGCGCTGCAGGTGCTGAACGGGTCGATCCGGTGCAGGGCCGGCCGGCAGTCGATGGAGCTTCGCTGCCGCGATGTGATGACGCTGCGGCCTTCGATCCGGCACTCGGTGGAGGCGCTGGAACCCTGCGCCTTTCTTCTGACGATTGCATGGCCAACGAGCGAGAAGCTGGAGTCGCTGCCGCATCGGGGATACGGCAGCTAACGGTTAGCTGAGAAGCGGTTAGTTAAAAAAGCGGTCAGCGGGTGAGTTGTCCCCAGCAGACGACACAGTCATGGATCATGGTGACGGCGCCGCCGCGCGTGTGTGCGGCGAAGAGCTTTTCGAGGGCTGCCTGCATCTCGGGGAAACGAGAGTGTCCCGGCTGTGGGATGTAGGACGAGGAGAGCACGCGGCCTTTCAGCGCATCCAGCGAGAGCGGCTGCGCGTTGAACAGGCTTTCGCACTTCATGGGTGAGGGAGAGAAAAAGTGGGCGAGCCGTTTGCGGCCGACGTGCGACTCTTTGACGGCTTTGTAGTCGATGCTGTGGTCGAGCAGAAACTGCTCGTAGGCTTCGTGGAAGGGGTCGCCGGTCATCCGGCGGTTGTTGTAGAGCACGGCGCACCAACCGCCTGGCCTGAGGATGCGGGAGAACTCGGCACGCGTGCGGTCGAGATCGAACCAGTGCATGGCCTGAGCGACGGTGATGAGGTCGATGGAGTGGTCCGGCAGGCCGGTGGACTCGGCGGTGCCGGCGACGCAGCGCAGGGTTGAGTACGTGCTTTCGAGTTCGGCACAGGCGGCGCGCATTTCGTCATTGGGCTCGATGGCGACGACCGAGAATCCCGCAGCGAGAAGGATTTCCGTGAGCAGGCCGGTTCCGGCGGCGACGTCGGCAATGGTGGCATGCGCGCTGAGGCGGCATTCGCGGCGGAGGAGATCGACGATCTCCGCGGGATAGCCGGGGCGGTAGCGTTTGTAGCTTTCGACGCGGCCGCTGAAGCGCTGGGTGGGGTTGGGGATCATCTTCGCCTTGAAGGGTACGAAAAACCTTCCTCTGAGGCTAAAGCCCCGAACTCTGATCGACGCTCATCGGCACGGCTGAAGCGGTGCCCTTTCAAAACGGCGGTACGCGCGTTCCCATGTCTCCAAACCGGGAGACATGGGGCACCCGGCTACTTCAGGACTACGCTCACGCTTTTTCCATCGTAGTGAATCTCCCGGTCGGCGGAGGTGGAGACTTGCGAGCCGACGCCGTGGTTCCCACTCACCAGGACGACGCGGAAGGTGCGCTGCTGCGGCATGCCGGGATAGCTGCCGGTGCGCGCGCCGATGGTGAGCGTGGAAGACGCGTCATCCCAGTGGAGCGGGATGACGGAGAAGGCGCCCTTCTCGTAGTCCAGGTTATCGCCCTCGTCGTTGTAGAGGTCGAAGCTGCCGTCGGCGCCGCGATAGATGCGCAGCTCGATGGGCGCGTCGGGCGATTGCGTGGCGTACTCGCCTTCGGGGCCGAGCGGGAGGATGGATCCGGCGCGGATGTAAAGCGGCATGCGGTCGAGCGGAGCGTCGGCCTGCATGCGCTGGTCAGCGTGAAGCTGTGCGCCGGTCCAGAAGTCATACCAGGCCGCGGCGGGCGGCAGATAGACCTGGCGGCTGGTTGCGCCCTGCTGGGTAACGGGATTGACGAGGATCGCGGGGCCGAACATGTATTCGTCGCCGATGTCGCGCACCTGCTCGTCGTTGCGCCAGTCCATCACCAGCGGTCGCATCATGGTGTAGTCATCGTGCGTGACCTGCCAGGCGAGCGAGTAGATGTAAGGCAGCAGGCGGTAGCGGAACTTGTCCCAGGCGATGAGCGTGGGCGTTTGCGGTCCGTAGGAGAAGATTTCGTTTGTGTTGTTAGAGCGGTGGCCGTGGGTGCGGAAGATGGGGCAGAAAACGCCGAACTGGAACCAGCGAGTGTAGAGCTCCTGATAGGCGGGGTCGCGCGTGTCGCGCTCGTAGGGCCAGCCGTAGCCGGCGATGTCGGTGGTCCAGTAGGGCAGGCCGGAGACTTCGAAGTTGAGGCCGGCGGTGATCTGGCGGCTGAAGGACATCCAGGTGCCGATGACATCGCCGGACCAGACGGTGGTGGCGTTGCGCTGCTGGCCGAGGAAGGCGGAGCGGGTGAGGATGAAGAGGCGCTTCTGGTCCGTCGCTTTGCGCCAGTGCTCGTAGACGCCGCCGGTGTGCATCAGCGGGAAGACGTTGGTGTAGCGCGCGCCGTTACCGATGTGGAGCTGCTTCGCGTTGAGCGCAGCATCGCTGAAGCCATCCCAGATCTCCGGCTCGGAGCTGTCGAGCCAGAAGCCGTCCCAGCCCTCGTTGAATTTCTCGCGCAGCAGGTGATCCCAGTAGTAGTCGCGCGCGGCGGGATTCGTGGCGTCGTAGATATCGGTATCAGGCACGATGAGCCCGAGCTTCTGCATCGCCTGGTAGTTCTCGGATTTGGGATTCATCTTGGCCCACACGGAGATCATCGCGTGCAGGTGCTCGTCGTGGAGCTGGCGCAGCGCGGCGGGCACGTCGGGCGAGGGCTTCAGGTAGGCGTCGGTGTAGTCGGGATCGCCCTGCAGTTTCCACCAGAACCAGTCCTGGACGATGAAGTCGAGCGGCACGCGCTGATCCCGGTATTCCTGGGCTACGTCGAGGAGTTCTTTGGCAGATTTGTAACGATCCTTTGACTGGACGAATCCGTAAGCCCAGCGGCCGTAGAGCGGGGCGTGGCCGGTAAGGTCGCGATAGCGGTGGATGATCTGGTCCATCTCCGGGCCGTAGACGAAGTAATAGTCGATGGCATCGGCGGCCTCAGCGACGAGCTTCATCTCGTTGAGGAAGCGATCGTCGAACCAGGAGCGCGAGGCCGTGTTCCAGAGCAGGCCGTAGCCTTTGGTGGAAACAAGGAAGGGAATGGCGACGTCGGTGTTGGCCTGGGCGAGCTCGACAACGGATCCGCGGTAATTGAAGACGCCGGCCTGATGCTGGCCCAGTCCATAGATACCCTCGAGCGCATCGGGAAAGAAGCGCTCGGTGACGCGGTAGAGCTTTTCGCCATTGGCTTCCGCCGCGACGTAGGCGCGCGGCTCGCGGCCGGCGAATTCGTGCAGGAGCTGAGTGCCGGAGGCGTCGGTGAAACGCAGCGTAACGGTTTTGAGGTCGACCTGGACGCGGAGCTTGTCGGTGCTTACGCCGGCGGAGTTGGCGTCGCTGTGGAAGTCGAACTGGCCAGTTGTGCAGGGGGCGACGATCCAGGGCGTGTGCGGCGATGCGCCGGCGGGATTGCCGGGACCAGCGACGACGTGGATGAGGTCAGGACCGCAGACGGCGATGTGGAGGGTCTCTGAGCCGTTGTGAATGACCATGCCGGCGGCATCGCGCTCGGCGGTGGCGGCGGTTTGGGCGAGAAGAGGAAGCGGGGCGAGGCACAACGCGAGAATTGCAAAGCGGGCGATGCAGCGAGATGATTGCACGTTCTGTCTCCTGACGGAACCGCAACCATAGTAAAACGGCGAGGCGGAATTCCTGTACCTCAGCTGCGCTCGACAGCCATTGCGACGGAGTTGCCGCCACCGAGGCAGAGAGCGACGACACCGCGTTTCGCGTTGCGCTGTTGCATGGCGTGGAGCAGCGTAACCAGCACGCGCGCGCCGCTGGCGCCGATGGGGTGGCCGATGGCAACCGATCCGCCGTTCACGTTCACCTTCTCCATGGGGATGCCAAGCTCGCGCGTGACCGCGATCGCCTGGACGGAGAAGGCCTCGTTGAGTTCGAAGAGATCGACATCGTTGACCGACCAGCCGGCTCTGCGGAGCACGTTGCGGACGCCGGTGACCGGAGCCATCATGACCCACTTCGGATCGATGCCGCTGGTCGCATGCGCCACGATGCGGGCTATCGGCTGAAAGCCGAGCACCCTGCCCCTGGCAGCCGACATGGTGACGACGGCGGCCGCTGCATCGTTGACGCCGGGAGCGTTGCCGGCGGTGACGGTGCCGTCCTTTTTGAAAGCGGGCTTGAGCTTGCGGAGCGCCTCGATGGAGGCGTCCTCGCGCACCGACTCATCCCGGCTGAAGAGCTTCGGCGGCTCTCCTTTGGTGCCGGGGATTTCGATGGACACAACTTCGGCAGCGAATCGGCCTTCGCGCCATGCGGCTGCGGCTTTCTGATGCGAGAGCAATGCAAAGCAGTCCTGGTCTTCGCGGCTGATCTTATATTTTTCGGCGACGAGTTCCGCGGTCTGCCCCATGTGGAAGTCGTTGTAAACGTCCCAGAGGCCGTCGCGGACCATGGAGTCGACGGCTTTGGCATCGCCCATGCGGAAGCCGCTGCGCGCCTGCGGCAGCAGATACGGCGCGTTGGTCATCGACTCCATGCCGCCGGCGATGATGATCTCGGCATTGCCGGTCTGAATGGACTGCGCTGCCAGCGCGACCGCGCGAAGGCCTGAGCCGCAGACCATGTTGACGGTGACGGCGCTCACCTCCGGCAGCAAACCGCCGTTGAGCGCAGCCTGGCGGGCGGGATTCTGGCCGAGACCCGCGGAGACGACGTTGCCCATGATGCACTCATCCACGTGCTCGGGCCTGAGCTGCGCGCGCTGCACGGCTTCGCGCACCGCGAGCGCTCCCAGCTGGGTTGCCGTGAGACTGGAAAGCGAGCCCTGGAACTTTCCGACCGGCGTGCGGCAGCCGGAGACGATGACCACTTCATCCATAGCGATCCCTTATCTGATTCGATGCGGCGCACCCGCAGGTAGAATCCGACGGTAGAACTCATGGAAGATATCAGAGAGCGAGGACCCCTTGCACGACACCGCTGAGACTGTGACCCGCTCGACCCACTACCCCGCCTCGGCGGTCGCGCCATGGTGGCACACCGTGCTGCTGGCGATGCTGCTGATCGGAGGATCGGCGTTCAATGCGCGCCAGATGCAAGCTCACGGGCTGGCGTCGCACCATTTCGAGCGCTATGCGGCAGGGATCATTGTCGAAGCGATCCTTTTTCTGATCGCGTGGTGGGGTTTACGGATGCGGCGGGTGCGCATCGCCGACCTGATCGGATACCGCCGCGGGGAACTCGCGCGGGATATCGGCGCAGCAGCGATCTTCTGGGCGCTGGCGATGATCGTGCTTTCCTGCATTGCGATTGCGCTCCGGTTGCTGCACATGGGCGAGCCGCAGAAGGCGATTGCACAACTGGCGCCGCAGTCGCCGCTGCAAATGCTGCTCTGGATCGCGCTGAGCGCGAGTGCGGGCTTCGTGGAGGAGTTCGTCTTCCGCGGATATTTCCTGCGACAGTTCGCCTCGCCGCTTCATCAGCTGTGGCTGGGCGTCATCGCGTCTTCATTGCTCTTCGGCTGCAGTCACGCATACGAAGGAGCGGCGGGCATGATTGCGATTACTGCGTATGGCGCGCTCTTCTGCGGGCTCGCGATTCTTCGCCGCAGTCTGCGACCGGGAATGATCGCGCATGCGTGGCACGACATCTTCACCGGAGCGATGCTCGCTCTCCTGCATCACCTTCACGCGATCTGACACAAAGGTGTCATCATGGCGAGCGCGATTCCGAAGAGCAAAAACTCTTCCGAAATGCAATTTTTTCCTTGACACTCGAGGGTGGGAAATCTATACATTCGTTAACTGCAGCATTTATGTTGCAGACTTCGATGTAAACATCGAAAAGGGAGAATAGAACAAATGGCAACGAAGAAAGCAGCTAAGAAACCGGCGAAGAAGGCAGCGAAGAAGACCTCGAAGAAAAAGTAAGCCATCACCGGTAGGAAGCTGAGGGGGCGCGAAAAGCGCCCCCTCAGTGTTTTTGGAGACGAGCCATACGGGATGAAGCGCTCGCGCGACTCAGCAAGCGAACCAACATCGGAGTCAGTGTTTATGCGGGTTGTACGGACTCTTCGATGTCTTCACTCTTCTCGCCCATCCGCGTCGATCTGTGCGAACACGTAATCGTCAGGGCGGCGATTCCCTGTTCCCTATACCCTGTTCTTCATGACGCGACGCCGATGGATCGCCGACACCTGGGATGAAGCAACGGCCACCATTGCCGGCAATCAGGCGGCGCACCTGGTGCGGGTTCTGCGCGCGCAGCCCGGGATGGAGTTCGATGTGGTCGCCGGAGGCCGCGTGTGGCACGGCGTGGTGGCGGGCATTGCGGAGCATGAGGTCCGATTCAATCTGGTGGCCGAAATTGAGGCAGAGCCCGCGCTGCCGCTGACGCTGCTGCTGAGCGTCTACAAGTTCGATCGCATGGAGTGGGCGATCGAGAAGCTGACGGAGCTGGGCGCGGAGCGCGTGGTGCCGGTGATCGCACGGCGGAGCGAGAAGCATCTGGTACAAGCTGCTGCTACGCGGGCGGAGCGCTGGCGGCGGATCGCGCTGGAAGCATCGAAGCAGTCACGCCGCTCCGACGTGCTGCAGGTGAATGAACCACTGCCGCTGAAGACGGCGTTGCGGGAGGGAGCCGATGCATGGCGCGTGGTGCTCGCCGAACAGGAGCGCTCGACGACACTGCGGCAGATTTTGACTGCATCGCTCGATGAGGGCGGGGACTCCGTTCCGGCCATTCGCATCGCCGTGGGTCCGGAAGGCGGATGGGCTCCCGAGGAAGAAGCGCTGTTCGATGCGGAGAGCTGGCGGGCGGTGACTCTGGGGCCGCGCATCCTGCGGGCGGAGACGGCGGCGGTTACGGCTGCGGCAATCGCCGCATCTTTGCTCGAATGAAGGGTAGAGAGAAGCGGTTAGCGGGAAGCGGTTAGCAAAAGACTGTTAGCAAAGACTGTTAGCAGGGAGCGGTTGGCGAAAGGCTCTTAGCGAGATTCCCGCCAAATCTGCCTTTCGCCAGGTATTTCGCTCAACGTTTTTTACTAGCTGCCGAGTTGCCAGGCGGGTCATCGCTAACGCTTGTCGCTGCCGTCAGGAAAACATCTCCTTCACCTTGTCGAAGAGACCGCGTGAGGTGGGTGTGTTCTCCACCTTGAGGATTTCGGCGAGCTCGTGCAGCTTTTCTTTTTGCGCCTTGGTGAGTTTGGACGGCGTCTTCACGACCACCTGCACGATGAGGTCGCCGCGCCCATGTTCGTTGAGGAACGGAACGCCGCGGCCGCGGATGCGGAACTGCTGCCCGCTCTGCGTGCCTTCGGGGACCTTCAGCTTCGCCGAGCCGTCGAGGGTGCTGATGGTGATCTCGGTGCCGAGCGCCGCCTGCGGAAATGAAATTGGGATTGAGCAGTGCAGGTCATT
>DATGJK010000120.1:0-6393 GCA_035295245.1 Acidobacteriaceae bacterium | reverse complement strand
GGCCGCCCTGCGGTCGACAAGCTTTGGAAAGAACAACTCACGCGCTGGCCGGCCGCGAGCCCACAACCGGCACTCGTTGAGCAGTAACGCTGCCGGTCACAACCACACTATGATCTGCGTGACACCCGCCCCATGATGCCTGATCGGAAGTTCTGGAAAAACCGCCGTGTGCTCCTCACCGGACATACCGGCTTTAAAGGCAGTTGGCTTTGCCTGTGGCTTGACGCACTCGGCGCCGACGTGACCGGCTTTGCTCTGGAACCGCCGACTGCGCCCAGCCTGTTCGATCAGGCGGACGTCGCAAGCTGCGTCCGAACAATTACGGCTGACGTTCGCGACTTCGCCCGGTTGTGCGACACCCTTGAGGAGTGCCGGCCGGAGATCGTGATCCACATGGCTGCGCAGACGGTCGTTCGACGCGGTTATGACGATCCCATCGAGACGTATTCCACGAATGTGATGGGAACGGTGAACCTGTTCCAGGCCCTGCGGCAGTTAAAGCATCGCTGCGCCGTGGTGAATGTGACGAGCGACAAATGTTACGAGAATCGCGAGTGGGTTTGGGCCTACCGCGAAGGCGACCGCCTGGGCGGACGCGATCCGTACTCGAATTCCAAAGCCTGCGCGGAGCTCGTCACCAGTGCGTTCAGAGACTCGTTTTTCCCGCCCGCGGAGTATGGCGAACACGGTGTCGCCGTCGCGAGTGCGCGTGCTGGAAACGTGATCGGCGGCGGCGACTGGACCGCCCATCAGCTGATTCCCGATCTGATGCGCGCTTTCCTCGCCGGCGAAACCTGCCTGATCCGCAACCCCGCGGCAACGAGACCGTGGCAATTCGTGCTGGAGCCTCTGCGAGGCTATCTGCTGCTCGCCGAGCATTTAATGCGGGATCCTGCGAGATTTGCCTCGGGCTGGAATTTCGGTCCCGCCGAGGACGACGCCAAGCCCGTCTCGTGGATCGCAGACCGCCTGGTCCACGCCTGGGGCAAGGGAGCGTCGTGGACGCATGACGGATCGGTGCATCCGCACGAAGCAAAATTTCTGAAGCTCGACGCGAGCAGGGCGAAGGCCGACCTGAACTGGGGCCCGGTGCTGCCCCTCGCGCCAGCACTCGAATGGATCGTGGAATGGTATCGGGCTGTGCAGGAGAGAGCCGATCTGGGGCGGCTGACGCGCGATCAGATCCACGAATACGAGCTGCTCTCCAGCGACAGCAGCGACGCGTCTTCGGGAAAGAACGGTTCGCTCGCCGCCGACACTCCGGAAGAATTTATTTTTCACCCTGCATCGAGGAAATTATGAGCCCTGGGACTGAACAAACAGAGCGCGGCAATCCCCGTATCCTTCTGTTCTCGCACAAGAACATCTACGAGCAGCAGGTCTGGAGGTGCCCATTCCGGGAATTCGAGAGGATCCTGCAGGAAGTCGACTCAGTGGACGTGGTGGCGCCGCAGGCGAAGAGCTGGTACGACACCGGCAAGCGGGCGGCGCTGCGCCTGGGCGAGATGGTCGCCGTTCCGGTGAATCCCGGCGTTCCCGAAGTCAGGATCGAGCGTGAGTACGACCTGTTCATCACCGTATGTGAAAAGGTGTCGGAACTGCTGCACGTGAAGGCCATCCGGGGGCTGAAGGAGAAGTGCAGGAAATCGGTGTTATGGCTGCCCGAGTTCTACTTCAAGGACATTCCCACGTTCAAAAGCTGCGTCGAGATCCTCAAACAATTCGACTATGTCATTTTCATGTTTGTGGCCAGCGATCCGTTCCTGCCCTTCGTGCGGGGGGCAAGCCGCTACATGCCTGCCGGTATCGACGCTCTGAACTTCTGTCCTTATCCCCATCCGCCGGCGCGCAGCATCGACGTGCTCAGTATCGGACGCCGAGCGCAGCCCACGCATCAGGCATTGATACGCATGGCGCGCGACGAGGGGAAGTTTTATCTGTATGACACACTTGATGGGCTGAACGCGATCAATCTCGACGAGCACCGGCTGATGATGGCCAATCTGGCGAAGAGGAGCCGCTACTTTATCGTCAGCCCGGGGAAGTTCGACAGACCGGAAGAAACGGGCGGCACCAGCGAATTTGGATACCGGTACTTCGAAGCCGCATCGGCGGGCACGATCATGATCGGCATGCGGCCGTACAACAACAAGGAATTCGACAGAATCTTTACCTGGCCTGACGCTGTACTTGAAGTTCCATTTACGAACGATTCGATCGTTTCGACGATTCACGAGTTCGACAAGGATCCCGAGCGGCAAACACGCCTGCGGCAGACGAACATCACACAATGCCTGTTGCATCATGACTGGGTTTATCGCTGGGAATCGATCCTCGACTGGGTCGGGATGCAGCCTCTGCCGGCTCTGGCGAAGCGGAAGCATGCGCTGCAGGAACTTGCCGCCTGCGTTGACGAGGACTTTGCCCGGCGGCAGTTGACTTCGGTCCCATGATGAGTCTGCCCGGTGATAAACCTTGAGTACGAACGGAGGATGATAGACGCTGGAGAAGGCGATGGCCACTGATTTGTTGCAGAGAGTAACTCCGGCGAGGTCGAGATTTCTCCGAAGCCGAGCATGGCTGGGGGCGGTTGGGACCGCGCTGCTGCTGATCGTGATGACGGCGACGGTGCCGGTCAGCAGAGTCGCAATTCTGAGGGTCACCGGACACCTGCTGGTCGTCGATCCTCCGCTGCCTAAAAGCACAGACATCATCGTGGTGGCCATCGACGCTGATGGAGCCGGAGCGCTGGAGGCTGCCGATCTGGTGCATCGGGGACTGGCAAATCGGGTGGCTGTCTTTGCAGATCCGCCCGGCCCGGTCGATCGCGAGTTTCTCCGCCGGGGGCTCCCTTACGAAGATGCCGCGGCGATTTCCATCCGGGAGCTTCAATCGCTGGGAGTTCAGAATACCGAGCAGATTTCACGCACTGTTACCGGGAGCACACAGGAGAGTGATCTTCTGCCAGAATGGTGCGTTCGGCACGGGTATCGGTCGGCCATCCTGGTCACGACCTGGGATCATTCGCGAAGGTTGAGCCGTCTGTTTCGCCGAAGCATGCGTGGCGAACCGGTCCAAATCATTGTCCACCCCTCGCCGTACTCACCGTTCAATCCGGATCGCTGGTGGCACACACGTGCGGGCGTTCGCCTGGGCATCTTTGAATTTGAGAAACTGGTACTGGACGTTGCCGCTCACCCGCTCTCTTGATTAAATGCAACGGAAAGATATGCCGGAATCTGACGCAGTGGAGCATTCCTTATGATGACGCTGCGCCTCAACGCCAGCGCTGAAACGCCGCTGCGCGTGCTCTGTCTGGGATGCCATTCCGATGACATAGAAATCGGATGTGGAGGCACCATCCTCCGGCTGATCCAGGATTATCCCGGGGTGAGATTTACCTGGGTTGTGTTCAGCGCACTGGGACCTCGCAGAGCGGAAGCTGAGCGCGCGGCCGCACTGTTCGCCGGGTCGGACCACATCGAACAGTTACATCTGAAGGAATTTCCCGACGGATTTATGCCATATGTGGGCGCCGGTATGAAGACGGCATTCGAAGAACTAAAGCAGTCCGTCTCCCCCGATCTGATCCTGACGCATCAGCCGCACGATGCGCATCAGGACCACCGGCTCATCTGTGAACTTACCTGGAACACGTTTCGGAACCATACGATTCTCGAATATGAGATCCCGAAGTATGACGGCGATATGGGACGCCCTTCTGTGTTCGTCCCTCTGAACGAGAGCCTATGCCAGAGGAAAGTGCAATACCTGATGGATGCCTTCAAGTCGCAGCGCAGCAAACGCTGGTTCGATGATTCAACTTTTCGGTCATTGATGCGGTTGCGCGGCATGGAGTGCAACGCACCCAGCGGCTATGCTGAGGCATTCTATTGTCGGAAAATGATCATCTAGCCATCCTGCGTTCTTCCCTTCCGCCAGCTCGCGCCTGCCGATCCGCGGCCGTCTCTGCTCTTCCGCAGAGTAGGAGATAACAATCCATCTTCGATGACGGGGGCAGTACGCTGCTTCTGTACCTGAACCGCGTCCCCCTGGACCGGGCGCAGGATACGTGTGCCCGGCGCCCTCCAAGCCGAGCGAGGTACCCCTTTGGTCATAGGCCCCCGGGGTTACTGGAGCGAGTGCCTGAAGGCGCATTCTTGGCCCGATGGTGTATTCGAATGAGTGATTGACCGGAATTCATTCAGACATTAGCTTAAACATTACTGTTGGAGTTCCAATTATCGACATTTTGCAATGAACTGAGCAGTCAACCGGGCTGTGACAGATAACCTCCCTTCCCCCCGTCCTTCCCGACCGGCAATGTGACCCTGGAATCTTGCCCCGTCTGCGGTCGTGAACATGAGTACACGACTCACTTGCATAGGTGTTGTTTGCCTGCAGGCCACCGATAAGTTGCGATCAAGAGGTCGATTTATGCCGAGTACCCGTTGCAGTCGATTCTCACCGTCCTTCATCCTGCGAGCGATGATCGCAGGGTTGCTGCCCTTCTCTCTCACCTTGGCAGCGTGTGCTGCCACGGTTGTGGTCAACACGACGGCGGATTCGAATGACGGTCTCGGATCGTGCGCACGCGGCACATGCTCGTTGAGGGATGCGATCTCGCAGTCATCCGCAGGCGACACAATCGCCTTCGCGTCAGGGGTGACGGGCACGATCACTCTTAGCGGCGAATTGCCCAACATTACACAGGATTTAATTATCCAGGGGCCCGGCGCGAGTGTGCTGACCATCTCCGGGGCGAAGGCCTACCGTGTCTTCACCGTTTACCCCCAGGTCGGAACCGCCACAGTCACTATTTCCGGTCTCACGCTTGCGAACGGAAGCGACAGCGTTGAGGGCGGCGCCCTTTCCATCTATCAGCGCTCGACAGTGACAGTGGACAGGGTTGTGTTTGATTCCAATACCTCGCCGAGCGGCGGTGCGATCGTGAATGACGGCGCGCTGACAGTCACCGGCAGCACTTTTCGGAATAATTCCGCGGGACCCACGGGCTATGGAGGTGGTATTTCCACCTATACGCCTCTTACGGTAATTTCGAGCACATTTTACGGAAATTATGCCGATATCGGCGCGGCCATCTATAACTCCAATTCTGTTGTTGCTGTGCTGAACAGCACGTTCGCGTATAACGCGAACGCCTGGATCGGTAGCGTTCACAACAATTCCGGAACTCTAACGGTCAGCGACAGTACGTTTGTCGCTAACACCGGGACGTACAGCGGCGGCGGCGGAGGGCTTGCAAACAACGCCGGTACCTTAACCGTCACGAACACCATTCTGGATCGGGCTACGGCTTGCTATGCCAACGGCACGGGATGCCCGGCTGCTACGGACCCCAGTACCGGCAATGTCGTGGGCGGCAAGCTCAACCTTGCTCCGCTTGCCTTTTATGGAGGCCCCGCGCCCACCATGCTGCCACTGCCTGGCAGCAACGCTATTTGTGCGGGAGTGGCCAGCGATGTTCCCGCAGCCGCCAATGACACTGACGAACGCGGGTTTCCGGTGAATGCGTCCTGCGTCGATGCCGGAGCCGATCAAACCAATTATCTCCAGGTTACGACCGCGGCAGATTCGAACGATGGGCCCTGTTCCGGGAGCGGACCCTGCTCCTTGCGCGACGCAATCGGCACCTCGACCTTTGAAGACATTGACTTCGCATCCAGTTTGAACGGCAGCACCATCACGCTGGGCAGCGAACTGCCGGCCATCGCCGGAAACACCACGATCATCGGGCCCGGAGCGAATCAGCTCAGCATCTCAGGGGCAAATGCCTCGCGTGCGTTCTACGTCAGCACCGGCTCGCTCAGCCTTTACGGCCTAACACTCACGAACGGCAATGCTGCCGGATATTCCGACGGCACGGGCGGTTTTGGCGGCGCTGTTTTCAATTCAGGCATGCTGGCCGTCAACAATGTCCAGTTCACCGGGAACTCTGCCGGCACCACAACCGGTGCCGAAGGCGGTGCGATTTACAACGATAGCGGCACGATTCTCGGGCTGACGGACAGCACCTTCTCGAACAACACCGCCGGTAAGGGCAGCGCACTCTTCAACAGCAGCGTTGCGCCGCTGAGCATCAGCTACAGCACTTTTTCAGGAAACGTGGCCGGCGACGCCGGTGCGGTCTATAACGGCAGCAGCGGAAAACTCTCAATGATCAGCAGCACCTTCGCCGGAAATACAGCCAGCGGCACGGGTGGCGTGGGCAGCGGCATTGTGAACAATGGGTCCTTCACCGCAACCAACAGTCTCATTCAGGACGATTCGACCGGTGCGGAGTGCAGCACTTCGACGTCGTCGGCGTGTCCCGCCAATGGCGACGGGCACGGCAATGTCGTGCTTGGCAGCGCGGCGTCGAATGGTGTATCT
>DATGJK010000119.1:0-11654 GCA_035295245.1 Acidobacteriaceae bacterium | reverse complement strand
TGTGAGCGAGACGTTCGATCTGACCACGGCGCGCAAGCTGCAGTTGTTGATGCTGGGCGCGCAGCAGGGCAGCGGCAATGCGGTGGCATTGATGCATGTGCCAGCGGCCGATCTGAGCGGCAGCATGGTGCGGTTTATGGCCGGATGCGGGATGATGAAGGCGGCGTTGCCGCGGCACTGATGGGCGCACCGAGTGGCTTGATCCCGGCCGTCGCGGCCTGACTGGGCTTCCCCGCCATTTATACTGATCCCTTGCTGACCAACTGAATCGCAGTGGCTCAGGGAGTCCCTTTGCAACAGGCAGAAATCGGCATTATTGGGGGCAGCGGGCTGTACTCGATGCCCGGGCTGACGAATGTGCGCGAAGAGCGCGTCTCCACTCCTTTTGGCGATCCCAGCGATGCCTTTGTTGTGGGCGAACTGGAAGGGCGCAAGGTCGCCTTCCTGGCGCGCCATGGCCGCGGGCATCGGCTGCTGCCCACCGAGTTGCCCTTCCGCGCCAACATCTACGCGATGAAGAAGCTCGGCGTGGAGCGCATTCTGTCGATGTCCGCGGTGGGCTCGCTGAAGGAAGAGCATGCGCCGGGGCACTTCGTGATTCCCGACCAGTTCATCGACCGTACCTTCGCCCGGGTCGCCACGTTCTTTGGGGAAGGGATTGTCGGTCACGTCGCGTTTGGCGATCCGGTGTGCGCAGCCGTGGCCCGCGTGATCACGGATGCCTGCAGATCCGAGGGAGTGACGGCGAAGGCGAAGGGCACCTATGTCTGCATGGAGGGCCCGCAATTCTCGACGCGCGCCGAGTCCAACCTGTACCGAAGCTGGGGCGCCGACGTCATCGGAATGACCAATCTGCAGGAGGCGAAGCTGGCCCGCGAAGCGGAGATTTGCTATGCCACCGCCGCCATGGTGACGGACTACGACTGCTGGCGCGAGGGCCATGACGACGTCACCGTGGAGCAGATTGTCGCGGTACTGAACCAGAACGCCGCCAACGCCTGCCGCGTGGTGAAGGCTGCCGTGGCGGCGATGCCGCGGGATCGAAGCTGTGCCTGCAAGTCGGCGCTGCAATATGCGGTGCTCACCAGCCGCGACGCCATTCCGGCGCGGACACGCGAAAGGCTCGATCTGCTGCTGGGAAAATATCTCAACTAAACAAGGAAGGTTGCTGCTTGTCCATTCTGGTTGTTGGCAGTGTCGCGTTCGACGCGATGGAAACGCCCTCCGGCCGCCGCGAGCGCTGTCTGGGTGGGGCCGCCACCTACTTCGCGCTGGCGGCGAGCTATTTCACGTCTGTACGGATGATCGGCGTCGTCGGCGAAGATTTCGGCGCCGAAGAAGAAGCGGTGCTCACCCGGCGCGGCATCGATACCCGCGGCATCGAACATGTTCCCGGCAAGAGCTTCTTCTGGCGCGGTTCCTACATGAAGAACCTGAACGAGGCGCAGACGCTTGACACGGAGCTGAACGTCTTTCAGAGTTTCTCGCCCAAGATTCCTGAGGCGTACAAAGACACCGAGTACCTCTTTCTGGCCAACATCGACCCGGTGCTGCAGGCGGACGTGCGCAGCAAGATGCCGCAGGTAAAAATGGTTTGCGGCGACACGATGAATTACTGGATTAAGGATCACGCCGACAATCTGGCGCGCGTGCTGCGCCATCTGGATGCGCTGCTGATCAACGATGGCGAGGTCAAGATGCTGGCGAAGGAATCGAACCTGGTGCTGGCGGCGCGCAAGGTGCTGGCGATGGGGCCGAAGTCGCTGGTGGTGAAGCATGGGGAATACGGCGCGACGGCGTTCTTCGGCGAGCACTCGTTCGCGGGAAAGCACAAGTCGGGGCCGTTCCGCGCGCCGGCACTGCCGCTGGATGCGGTTGTGGATCCGACGGGCGCGGGCGATTCGTTTGCAGGCGGATTCTTTGGCTATATCGCCTCCCAAACGGCGCTGACGCCTGCCGTTTTCCGTCGCGCGATGTTCTACGGTTCGGTGATGGGCTCCTTCGCTGTGGAGCGCTTTGGCACGGAGCGCCTGCAGAATCTTGACAAGAGCGAAATCGAGGATCGTTTTGCCCTCTTCCGGCAGCTCTCGCACCTCGACTAAGCAACGGCGCGCAGCAGAGAGCGCCGCGGAACTGGCTCGCCGCTCTCTGCGCCACGAAACAATCTTTGCCGGAATGGTGGCCGCGCTGTTCTCGGTGCTGGCTTTCGGTTACTGCTATCCGCGTAACATGCTGTTGCTGTATGGAGACGCGGTCGCCCACCTGCACATCGCGCGGCGCATCTTCGACTCGCTGAATCCCGGCATCCGCCAAATCGGCTCGGTGTGGCTGCCGTTTCCGCACTTGCTGATGGTACCCTTCGTCGCGAAGATGTCGTGGTGGCAGAGCGGCGTCGCAGGAGCGATTCCCTCGATGGCCTGCTACGTCCTCAGCGTCGCGGGGCTATGGCGGCTGGCGCGGTATTGGCTGCGGCCTGCCGGAGCCATGGTTGCGGCGCTGTTCTTTGCGCTCAATCCTGGGCTGCTCTACATGCAGACGACGGCGATGACGGAGCCGCTGTTTCTGTGCCAGATCATCTGGAGCACGTTGTTCCTGACCAGCTTTCTGCGAAGTTTATCTGCGGGAGACTACCGTGCCGCGGGCCGCGCGCTGACTGCCTGCGGGATCATCCTGGTGACGGCGATTTACACGCGCTACGACGGCTGGATCTTCGCCTGCTGCGTGTGGCTGAACGCCGGTTGGCGGCTGTGGCGGACCGGCCGGTGGAATGCGGAGGTTTGGAAATCGCGTGCGACGGGCGCGTTCGTTCTGGTGACAGCGATGCTCCTCACCGCGCCCGTGCTGTGGTTTGCCTGGAACGCGCGCCAATACGGCGACTGGCTGGATTTCATGCGGGGGCCGTACTCGGCGAAGGCGATCGACATCCGCACCTCGCCGCCTGGGTCGCCTCATTATCCGGGATGGCACAGCCTGCGGGTTGCGGAACTCTACTTCCTGAAGGCTGCCGAATTGGGAGCCGCGCCGGTGCGGTTTGCGAATCTGCTGCTGCTGCTCAGCCTCGCCGGGCTGATCGCCGCGCTGGTGAAATGGCGGAGGCGCTGCATTGTTCCGGCGCTGCTGCTCTGGATGCCGGCGCCGTTCTACGCGTACTCGATTGCTTATGGTTCCGTGCCGATCCATATCCCGCTGTGGTGGCCGCACTCCTGGTACAACACACGCTATGGCATGGAAATGCTGCCGGCGTTTGCGCTCTCGCTGGGTTTTCTGGTCGCGCGTCTGCTCAGCCGGGCGGAGCGCCGCTGGCCGAGGGAGGCGCAGCTGATCCTGCTGGGTGCGATTGTGCTGATTCTGGTGGACACGGCTGTCCTCATTCACGGAACGCCGCTGGTGCTCGCGGAAGGCATTGAGAACTCGCGCACGCGCATTCCGTTTGAGTCGGCCTACGCGCGCGCTCTAGAGGATTTGCCGCCAAAGGGCATGATTCTGGTCTGGACTTCGGACCACATCGGGGCGTTTCAGCAGGCGGGGATCCCGCTGCGGCGAACCATCAACGAGAGCGATTACTACCAGTGGAAGGATGCACTGGCGCATCCGGCGCAATCAGCACAATGGGTGATTGCCGCGGATCATGACGCGGTGGCGCAAGCGGTTGCTGCGCATCCGGAGGGATTGAAGCTGGTGGACATCGTCTGCTCGACCGGCCAGCCCTGCGTGCGCTTCTATGAATCCACGTTAGCTGCGACGAAGTGAGGTTCCGGCGGCCTTCTCGGCTGCTTCAACGGTGTGCGCGATCAGCGTCGCGATGGTCATGGGGCCGACGCCGCCGGGAACCGGGGTATAGGCCGAACAGCGGTCGATCACGCCGGCAATCTCGATATCGCCAACTCCGCCGGGATGGTATCCGGCATCGACGACCACGGCTCCGTCACGGATCCAGCCGGCGCGGATGAACTCCGCCTTGCCTACAGCGCCGACGACGATCTCCGCGCGTCGAACGACTTCGGGCAGGTTCTTTGTGCGGGAGTGGCAGATGGTGACGGTTGCATTGGCGGCCAGCAGCATCATGGCCATGGGCCGGCCCAGAATGGGGCTGCGTCCGACGACCACGGCTTCGCGTCCCTCGATGGGAATCTGGTAATGGCGCAGGAGGCGCATGATGCCGGCGGGCGTGGCCGATCCGTAAGCCGGCTCGTCCATTGCCATGCGGCCAAAACCATGGGCGGTGACGCCGTCGACGTCTTTGGCAAGCGCAATGCGGTCGAAACAGGCGCGCTCGTCGATTTGTTTGGGGACGGGATGCTGCAGGAGGATTCCGAGGACTCGCGGATTCGCGTTGAGCTCGTCGAGTTTCGCCAGCAGCTCTTCGGTGGTCGTGGTGCCGGGCAGGTGGACGCTGAGCGATTCCATGCCGACGCGACGGCAGGCGTTGCCCTTCATGCGCACATACGTGGCTGATGCCGGATCGTCGCCGACCAGGATGGTGGCCAGAATCGGCGGCTCGCTCAAGCCGAGCCGCTGGACGCGTACCGCGAGTTCTGCTTCCAATTGTTTGGAATAAGCCTTGCCGTCGAGAACGATTCCCGCCATGGAATCAGTGTACGAGAACGAATCTCACGCGATGGCGCGGATGACGCGCACCGGCAGGAAGACAATGGCTCGCACCAGTTCGAGCGCGCCATCGACTGCGATGCCGATGAGCCGAAAGGGAAGGAGGAGCAGCCAGATGATGGGATAGGCGATCAGCGCCAGCAACGCCAGCGGCCAGCAGAGAACGAAAAGAATGCAGAACAGCAGGAATTTGATCATGGCGCGACTGCCGCGAAACACACACGCGGCCCTCAGCCGATGATACGCGGGAGGGCCGGGTTTAGTTCCCTGGTCAGGACAGCGGCGCGTGCAGGCCGAGCGCCTCCAGCACCTGCGCGTCGGGGGTGGCGGCGCCGTTCTTCTTCGTGACCACGCCAAAGCCTCCCTGGTAATCCCACATGGCCCAGCCGATGTGGTTTCTCTCGAGCGCGACTCGCATGTCGTGGATCCAGTGGGCGCGATCGGCGGGCGGAGAGAAGGGGCGGAAGACGCCAAATTCTCCGCAGTAGACAGGCACGTGATGCAACTGCGACCAGCGTGCGGCGAACTCGATGGTGTTCTCGACACGCTGCGCGTCCCACTTGTCCTGGCCGTAGGTGTCGAGGAAGAACTGGCCGGAAAGGTTTGGCTCCTCGTCGAGTTTGGGAGCGATGTTCTCGGGCGTGGAGGGATAGGGAATCGCCCGCTCCGGCCGGACTTCGGTGCTGGTCCAGGTTGCGCCCTGGTGGGTGAACGGGAACGGCTCGTAATCATGGAAGGTGTAAATCACGTTGGGATCGGAGAGCGGTTCGAGCGAGAGCAGATCGCCGAGTCCCGACCAGTGCGCGCCGGCGGCGATGATGGTGTTCTGCGGAGCGGCTTTGCGGATTGCATCCACAACCGTGGCTTCAATGCCCTGCCAGCGGTAGGGGTCGTTTTGCTCCGGCTCGTTCATGATCTCGAAGAAGATGTGCTCCGGATCGATGGGGGCGAAATGCGCGGCCAGCGCGCGCCAGAGGGAGGTGAACCGGGCCACGCCAGTGCTGCCCTGGAACAGCTCCGCCTTGTACTCGCTGGTGGGATGGATGTCGATGATGACGGACAGGTGGTGATCGAGCATGGTTCGCACAGCTTTGTCCAGCTCCTGCATGAAGGGGGTTTCGTGGCCGGCGTAGAGCCATGCGACCAGCGGTCCCGCGTCGATGCTGAGGCGGCAGTGGTCGAACCCCATCTGCTCGATGAGCGCGATGTCGTTCGCAGTCGTGTAGGTCTCCAGCCTCTGGGGAGAGTAGTCATTCGCCTGCGCGAACCATTCACTGGCGTTGATGCCGTGCTGCAGATGCTGTGCGCGCTCGAAGGCGGTGGAGTTCTGATTCTGAGCGATGGCCGGGAAGGGCAGAGAAAGAAGTACGACAGCAATGAAGAGCCGAGGAATTTTCATACGGCAGCCGTTATATCACGCGATCCGCAGCGGGCACCGCGCCGCGGACGACGTGAAGGGTACGGAAGGAACTCCCGTTCGGCGGAGGACGGAGTGTTCTGTGCTCGCAGCCTGACCTGGCGGTATTCTGGCGTATGCAGGACTCAGCCCATCTCACCGGATCGCGGCCCGCGGGCGCCCAGGATGAAGCCGGTTCGGCGCGCGCTGTCCGGGAGATGTTCGACCATATCGCGCCGCGATACGATCTGCTGAACCACGTCCTGTCCTGCAATGTGGACCGCATCTGGTGGCGGCGGACGGCGCGCCGGTTCCGGGCTATTCTGGCGCGACCGGAGGCGCGGGTGCTCGACATCTGCTGCGGCACGGGCGACATGACCCGGGCGCTGCTGCGCCATCGTCCGGAGAAGGCAGAGCCGATCATCGCGGCTGATTTTTCTCGCCCGATGCTGCAACTGGCGGCGCGCAAGCTGCCCAGCCATCGCGTGAAAATCGTCGAAGCCGATGCGCTGCATCTGCCGATCGAGAACGCGGCGCTGGACCTGATCACCACCGCGTTCGGATTTCGCAATCTCTCGAACTACCGCGACGGGCTGGCGGAATTCTTTCGCGCTCTGGCGCCTGCCGGCGAAGTCGGCATTCTTGATTTCAGCGAGCCGGGCGGCGCACTGGGCACGGCCTATGCGTTTTATTTTCGGCGCGTGCTGCCGAGAATCGGCGGGCTCATATCCGGGCAGGGCAGGGCCTACAGTTATCTGCCGGAGTCCGTGGCCAAATTTCCGTCGCCGCCGGCCATGCTCCAGCTGATGCGCTCGATTGGGTTCACCGATGTGAGCTGGACGCCGTACAGCTTCGGCATCGCAGGTTTGTGGCGCGGTGTGAAACCATCGCAGTGACAGGGGAGGAGCCAGCATGAACGCCAGTGTGGAATGGAAAGGGGGCGACGTCTACGATGGAACGTCCCACAGCGCCCACTCGATTCGGTTCGATGCCGGCGCGGAGCATGCTGCCGGGCCCAGTCCCATGGAGGCGGTGCTGACGGCTCTTTGCGCCTGCACTTCGGTGGATGTGGTCAGCATTTTGCGGAAGAAGCGCGAACCGCTGCAGGGGCTGATGGTGAGCGCAACGGCGGAGCAGGCTGCGGAGCCGCCGCGCGTGTTCACGCGTATCCACCTCACGTACCGGATCCGCGGGGCGGTCTCGCAGAAGGCGGCTGAAGATGCCGTTGGGCTGTCGAAGAACAAATATTGCTCGGTGTCGAAGATGCTGGAGAAATCCGCAGCGATCGAGTACTCCATCGAATACGAATCATGATTGGCTTCTTCCGTTTCCTGCTGGTGATCCTGCTGCTGACGGTGGTCGCGATGACCTCGGCGATCGTCACGATGCATTTCGCCATCCATGGAGCGGAAGTGTCGGTTCCTGATTTTCGCGGTCTCACGTTATCCGACGCCGGACAGAGAGCCGCGCGGGCGGGACTCACGCTGCATGTGGAGAATCACCTTTACTCGACGGATGTGCCGGCCGGGCGGATTGCGAACCAGTCTCCCCCCGCGGGGACGATCGTTCGCGGCGGGTGGCGCGTGTGGCTCACGCAGAGCCTCGGCCCGCGAAAAATCGCGATTCCCGACGTGACAGGGAAGGAACAACGGCTCGCCAGCCTGGAGATCCGCCGGGCCGGGCTGCAGGTGGGCAGCATTGCCATCCTGCCGCAACCCGGAGCCCAGGCCGGGACCGTGATCGCGCAGAGTCCTGCCGCCGATGCATCGGGCGTCGCCAGCCCGGTGGTGAACCTGCTCGTTGCCGGGCCGCAGGCAGCAGCGCCGGCAGCCCCGCAGTTCGTGATGCCCGACGTGATCGGCCAAACCTACAGCGCGGCATCGCAGTCGCTGACGCGCGCGGGCCTCATGGTCGCTCCGGCGGTTGTGCAGCCGCCGGTTGTGGGGGCTCCCGGTGTGAATCCGACAAGCCCCCCGCCGCTTTCGGGGACCATCGTCGCGCAGAACCCTCCGGCGGGATATCCAGTGGATCCGACCACGACGATCCAGCTCACGGTTGCTCAGTAGAGGCAGACGAAACCGTGATAATGGTCCGCATGGAAAGATTCGAACGTCTGGCTGCCGCTGTTCTCACCTGCTTCTGCGTCCCCGGTATGGCACAGCAATTGCCCCTGGCGCCTGGAGCGCAGGTCACGACCCTCTCTGCCGCGCCGGGCACCTGGTCCGAGCCGGGAGTCGCCGTCAATCCGCTGAACCCGCAGCAGGTGGTGGTGGTTTTTCAGCATTCCGCGCAGGCCGCCTACTCCAGGGATGCGGGACATACGTGGACTCTGGCCAGCGGCGTGACTCCGCCGGAGTACCGCGTATCGGGGGACGTCTCGGTTGTTTTCGACAACAAGGGACACGCGATCCTCGGCTGCATTGCGTTCGACCGGCTGGGAGCATTCAATTACTGGGCGAAGGGCGCGACGCGGAATGGGATTTTCCTGAAACGCTCGCTGGATGGCGGCAGCACCTGGGAGCAGCAACTGCGGACAGTCATAGCCCAGCCCACCGCGCCCGGAATTCCCTTTGAGGACAAGCCGTACCTGGTGGCAGATACGTCGAAGAGCCGCTTCGCCGGAAATCTGTATGTCGGCTGGACACGCTGGACGCTGGCGGACTCGCAGATGCTCTTTTCGCGCTCGACCGATGATGGCGTCACCTGGTCGCAGCCCATCGAGATCGCGCGCGACCGGGGCCTGCCGCGCGACGACAACGGCGCGCTCGAAGGTTTTGACGGCGCAGTGGGACCCGATGGAACGGTGTACGCCGTCTGGTCGGAGCGCGATCATATCGAGCTGACTGAATCGCACAACGGGGGCCAGAGCTTCTCGCGGGCGCGCGATGCGATTGCAACCGCGCCGGTGATGTTTGCCATTCAGGGCATGGAACGCGCCAATGGATTTCCGCAGATCGCCATCGACCCGCGGGGCGGCAACAAAGGGGGCCCGCTCTACATCGCCTGGAGCGATTACCGCAACGGGGAAATCGATATCTTCGTCAGCGCCTCGACAGACCATGGGCGGCACTGGGGCGCGCCGGTCAAGGTCAATGACGATCCGGTACACGACGCGGCGGACCACTTCTTCCAGTGGCTGGCGGTCGATCCGGTTTCGGGTGCGGTGAACGTGGTGTTCTACGATCGGCGGCAGGAGCCCCGCAGCAGCAAGCAGATTGTCGTGCTCGCCCGGTCTACGGACGGCGGCAGGACGTTCAGCAATTATGCGTGGACGGCCACGCCATTCGATTCCGACGATGTTTTCATGGGCGACTATCTAGCCCTGGCGGCGTGGGGAAATCGCGTCTACGGCGCCTGGACGTACCGGGAAGGGACGGAGAAGAAAACGAGCGTGCAGGTCGGGGTTGCCGATTTCAGCCAGCCGTCCACGCCGGCGAAATGACCGGAGGGTGGACTCCCTGCCAGGTCCACGGGTGAGGCAGTCCGCGCGGATTTTGCGGAATGGCTTGACTGTGCGCTTGCCAGTGGTTACGTTCAGTGGCAGCGTAAACGTTTTCCCGGGTCATGGCTTTATCGATTTAGTAAAATAGGCCCCGGTCCTCGGCTCAACGGGACAGGGCGACCCTCTCAAATGCTCGAAAGCCTTAAATCGCAGGTTCTGGCGGCCAATCTCGAACTCGTGAACCGAGGGCTGGTGCTCTACACCTTCGGCAATGCCAGTGGGATCGACCGCGAGCGCGGGCTCGTGGTCATCAAGCCCAGCGGCGTTCCCTACGAGAGGATGACGGCTGACGATATGGTGGTCAGCGATCTGGACGGCAGGATCGTTGACAGCAGGCTGAAGCCTTCATCGGACCTGGCGACGCATCTGGAGCTTTATCGCGCGTTTCCGCAGATAGGCGGGGTGGTCCACACGCATTCCGAGTACGCCACCGGGTGGGCGCAGGCAGGACGTGAAATTCCCGCTTACGGCACAACGCATGCGGACTATTTCTATGGGCCGGTTCCGGTGACGGAAGAACTCACCGCGGAAGAGACTGGCGGCGAGTACGTGCTGAACACGGGAAGGAAAATTGTGGAGCGCTTCCGCACGCTCGATCCCCTGGCGATTCCCGCTGTTCTCGTGGCCGGACATGCGCCCTTCACCTGGGGACGGAATGCGGAGGAGGCGGCGTATCATGCGGTGGTGCTGGAGGCGGTGGCGCGCATGGCGTTCTACACCGCGACCCTGAATCCCGAGTGCCGGGGCGTTTCCCAGGCTTTGCTCGATCGCCATTATTTCCGTAAGCATGGGGCGAAGGCCACTTACGGTCAGTGATGTCTAACCCGGAACTTCCGTTCCCGCACGCAGTACCCACGAGGCTCGACCAGGCATGAACCTCGCCCTCTCGTCTGCCGCGCTCGGCATTTTTGCGATGCCGGCGCAGTCCCTCGTCAAACTCTCAGGCGTCGACATCGCGGTGATCGCGATTTACTTCGCCATGGTCATCTACATCGGGTTCTACCTGAAGGGCTCGTCGAACACCAGCGAAGAGTTCTTCATGGCGGGGCGCGAGATGACCGCGTGGATCGCCGGCCTGAGCTTCGTCTCCGCCAATCTGGGATCGCTGGAGCTGATGGGATGGGCGGGTTCGGCCTATCAATACGGCATCCTGGCGACGCACTGGTACTGGATCGGCGCGATTCCAGCCATGCTGTTCCTCGGCATCATCATGATGCCGTTCTATTACATTTCGAAAACACATTCCGTTCCCGGCTATCTTCATCTGCGCTATGGGGACGGCACGCGCGCTCTGTCGGCCATCTGCTTTGCGTTTATGACCGTGCTGATGAGCGGCATCAACATGTACTCGATGGCCCTGGTGATGAAGGTGGTGCTCGGGTGGGACCTGAACTTCTCCATCTGGGTTTCGTCGATCACGGTTGCCATTTATGTCGCCCTGGGCGGGCTGCGTTCCGCCATCTTCAATGAGGTGCTGCAGTTTCTTCTGATCTGGCTGGGCGCGCTGCTGATTCCCATCCTTGGTTTGATCGAGGCAGGCGGCTGGTCGAATCTGAAGGCGCAGATCGGCGCCCGCATGGGCGACAGCTACACGCACCTGTGGAGCACGACAGCACATTTCCGCGACAACCCCATGGGGATCCACTGGACGGGAATCGTCTTCGGACTGGGGCTGGTGATCAGCTTTGGCTACTGGACCACGGATTTCCTGGTCGTCCAGCGTGTGCTTTCCGCGCATAATCTGCGCGCGGCGCGCATGTCGCCGATTATCGGCTCGGCTTTCAAGATGTGCGTGCCGTTCATCGTGATTCTGCCGGGTCTGCTGGCACTGTCGGTATTGCCCTTCCACCTGGTGCCTCAGGACGTCGCGGTGCAAACTGGGCAGCATAGCTACAACGAAGTGTTGCCGCTGATGCTGGTCCGCTACTGCGGGCCGGGACTACTCGGGCTGGGCGTGACGGCGCTGATCGCCGGATTCATGTCGGGCATGGCGGGAAATGTCAGCGCTTTCGCTACCGTTTGGACCTACGACATCTACGGCGCCTTTCTGAACAAGAAGGCAAGCGACAGCCACTACGTCGCGATGGGGCGCTGGTGCACGTTCATTGGCGTGCTGATCTCGGTGGGCACCGCGTATCTCGTGCAGCA
>DATGJK010000118.1:0-4021 GCA_035295245.1 Acidobacteriaceae bacterium | reverse complement strand
TTGTCTCCGCGCATGGGAACGCGAACGCGTAGATGCACGGCCGGCACCGCGTGCAGCGAAAAGCTAATCTGCAGGTGATCGCCGCCGCGCACCGGGATCGGCGTAGCTCCGGAAGAGTCCGTCGCGTTGGGATAGAACGTCATCGGATACGCCACGTCCAGAGGCGAGGCGGCCTGCTGATCATCGGGCAGGGGATTGCCGCTGCTGTCCATGTGCGCAGCAGGGCGGAACGCATACCACGGAGTCGCCGCAACGCAGATGAAGTAGCTTCCAGGGCGCAGCTGCGCAAACTCGAAGCTGCCGCGGTCATCGGATTGCTGCCGCCCTGCCGCCACAATGCGCCCCTCCCCCTGATTCTGATCCTGGCGAAAGAGCCGAACCTCAGCATCGGGAACCGGATCGCCGTTGTCATCGCTGATCGCGCCGTCAATGACGCCCCACGGTGTGAGCGGGAAGCGCAGGTGCGTGGTGTCGAATTGCGTCCCGGTGACGATTGCCGTAGAGAAGCCGTCGTGGCCCTGATAGCCGCTGGCGATATAACCGCGGCGCGAAGCTTGCAGGTTGTATTTGCCTTCAGGCAGTCCGTCGAACCGGAAGGCTCCATGAGCATCGGTCAGCGTTTCTCCGGCCTGCACGCTTTGATCGCCGCCATTCGAGATCCGAACGTCAGCGCGATCGACTGGCGCACCCGTCGCCGCGTTCACTACCACTCCGGCAATACTCAAGCTGCCGCGCTGGCCGGACGAAGCTGCCGCGTTTTGCGCCGGACTTGCGTGGCCCGACACAAACGTGACCATCAGCATCAGGAGCAGCGCAGGCCGAATCATTGAGCCGTCTCGCCTCCTGACTGCGAGAGGGTCACCTGCGCCGTGCCGCCTCCGCTCACCGTCACCACCTGGCCTTTGCCGGTCCAGGCAGACAATCCATCGGCGCTGTGGAAGTCGATTTCCTGCGGTGCGGAACACGGCGCCACGCGGTAGGAACCCGGCGCCAGACCGGCAAATCTGAAGGATCCGTCGGACGCAGCCATCGTTACCGGCACATGCGCGACCGTAGGAAACAGCGGAATGGCGCAGAGCTGCACGGCTTCCTGAGGCTGCGACGTTCCTGGGCTCGCCGTCGAGCCGGTGCTCATCTGTCCGGTGATCGTGCCCGAATCGTCTCTGAGAGTCACGTCAACGTGCGCCGGGGAGCCGCCCGTTGCGACAAGTAAGGGAGTGCTCATCAGGTCGGTGTCGCCGCTCGTAATGGAACTGATATAAGCGGGCGCCTGGGGAGTTGCATCGATCCAGTAGCGGCCCGGCTCGGTCACGTTGATCTGCCAGCCACCGCCTTCCGCCGGCGGCCGAGTCGTCAAAAATCCTGCGCCGCCGGTCGCGTTGAACGGATCGGCCGAGATCAGCCGCAGCGACAAGCCGGCATTTGTCGTGGGCGCGGGAGCATTCGAGGACATGAAGTCTCGGTGGATTTCCACCGGAATACGCGGAATCTGTTCGAGCGCAATCGCCAGACTCACCGGCGCGCCCGCGACCTGGAACGCGGCACGGCCCCAGGTCATCGTCTGTCCAAAGCCGCGCGCATTCAGAACCCATGATCCATTGGGCACATTGGCGTGAACGAGCTGTTCAGAGAGCGAGTATCGGGCGGGGAAGCCGGTGGGTCTGCCCCCGGCATCGAGCACATTGAATTCTCCCGGCGTGCCCTGCTGACTGCCCCGCACGCCGATCGTCACAGGAAAAAATTGCTGCAGCTTCACCGAGAAATCCGCCTCCGCCTGTTGGCCCGCTGCCAGCGTCATAATGCCCGCTGAATTCGGATCCGTCACCCCTGGGTAATACACCGGCGGATATCCCCACACCGGGCGATTGCTGTTGTCTGCGATTCCGGCCCGCGTTTCGAGGTTCGCCTGCGTATTGACTGTGTAGCTGCCGGGGGCCAGGTCGCCGAATCGGAACGTTCCGTCGCTGCGTGTGGTTGCGTGTCCCGCGGGCACCCACAGCGGCCGGCCATCCTGGAATTGGCGCGCATACAGGGAAACAACGATACCGTCCGAAGGATCCGCCCCGGAGACCGTGACCTGCCCCGAGATGCTTCCCGCCGGAGTCATCGCGAACCGCAAGTTATCGGTGTCGCCGTTCACGCGCATCGGGCGCGAGTGCAATTCCTGCCCGCCAAACCAGCGGAACCGGTGACCGCCGCCCTGGGGAATGCCGATGGTGAGGTATCCCGGCCTCTGCACGCACACCATGTACAAGCCTGCAGGCACATGATCGAAGGAGAATTGGCCGCTGCCGTCGGTGAGCATGGCGTACTGCGCATTCAGTTCAACAAACGCGCGCCCAACCGGAGCGCCGCTCACGCTGTTTACCACTGTGCCCCGCACCGAGAATGTTCCCGTACCAGGCGCCATCTGTGCTGGCGCAAAGACCGGAGCGAGGAGCAGAAGGGTCACGAAGAAATACGGCGATCGTCCAGGTGCTCGAATGTTCAGCAGGGGGTTGCGGCGCAGCAAGAGAACAGGCTCTCCGGTCAGTAAAATCCAGTCTGGAGAATAGACGCTCTCAGCGGGCAGAACGTGCTTCAACACCCGATCAGCGCGTCAATTCATGCAATTGTAACGTGCAGGATCAACCTCATTCTCTATAGTTTCAGCCATGTCGAACGAGGCTCTCACCCTCGAGAATGTTTCCGGACAAGTTGCGGGGTGCCGCATTCTGCGGCTCAATGGGCCCCTCACCCTCCAGGGAGTCTTCGCCTTCCAGAACACGCTCCGCGTCGATCCGCCGGCATCCCTGGTCCTCGACCTCACAGCTGTCCCCTATATGGATTCAGCAGGAATGGGAGCGATCATCAACTACTACGTCTCGTGCCAGCGCAACGGCAGAAAGTTCGTGGTCGCCGGGGTCAACGGACGCGTTCTGGAATTGTTTCGGATGACGAAGGTTGACGGCCTGCTCACGATGACGGCGACCGTGGCGGAAGCCGAAGCAGCGATTGGCTGATCTGTTGCCTCATTCGCCGTGCCACGGTGTGAGGCGCGGGATCCAGCGGCGCACGTGACGGCAATAGGTCTCGTACTGCGCACCGTACCTCCGCCGCAGCGTCGGCTCCTCGTAGAGGAGGACAAAGAGCGTACACGCAGTCCATGTGCATGCTGCATAGACGGCCGTCGCACCGCTGGCGAAGAGCACGGCCTGGCCGAGCACGATTGCAAATACGGCAACGTACATGGGATTGCGAACGTACCGATACAGGCCGCTGACGACCAGAACTTCCGTTGGCATCACGGGTGCCGGCGTTCCGCGGCCACGAACAGCAAATCGGATGAAACACTCCAGCAGCGCGATCAGCCCTATGACGATGAGCGCTGCGCCAAGCCAGCGGAGCGGGCGAGGATCCCACCACGATCGATGGAATGTCCAGTGCGTGATGCGCCAAGGCACGAAACCGGCGACCACTCCAGGAGCGAGAAAGAAAAAGACGAATGTCGCGAGTGCAGCTGAAGCTTTTCTCATAGAGTGCGGAGCAGAGCAAACGCACCGGTGAACGTATCGCGTCCGGCAGAGGCGTCGCCCTTAACGTAATTGCGAGGAGAATAAACCAGATGAACAGGTAAACTCGTTTCGGCATGAGAAGCCCGGGAACTTTGCTGATGACCTTTTTCCTCGCCACCTCCGGCTCCCTTACTGCGCAGGAGCCGGTCATCCCCTATGTTCCGCCACGCCCGGCCAGCACGCTGGTGATGTTGCCCGACGGATCTACCGTCCACGTGGAGCTGGCTACGACGGAGAAGGAACGCAACTATGGCCTGATGGGGAGGACGCGCCTGCCCGAAGGCCGGGGCATGCTCTTCGTCCACGAGCAGCCGGGTCACTACGCGTATTGGATGTATCACTGCAAAATGGCCCTCGACATTCTCTGGATGAATCAGGATCACCAGATCGTGGAGATCAGCGCTCGTACGCCGCCCTGCACGGGTGAGGCAAACACCTGCCCGAGTTATGGCGGAAAGCAGGCCTCG